>NZ_JBJPHS010000025.1:0-71804 GCF_052939495.1 Phormidesmis sp. 146-12
TTCCGGTTTCATTCATAAGTTGTCCGTTCTGGACAGGTTATGGGTAAAGTCACAAAAATTGTCCTCTTTTTGAATTACAGATAATGACTATTAGCTGGAATATGAACAGCATACGACATCAGTACCAAAACCAAAATCGGAAATACGGTAAAATCAAGACAACTTCAGCGTTTGGGAGCCATTCATGCCCTCGCCGTTTCCTGGAATGAATCCTTATCTGGAACATCCGATGTTTTGGTCAGAATTCCACAGTCGCCTGATTGTAGAAATGTCCAATGCGCTGATCCCAAGTTTGCGCCCCAAGTACTATATCGGAGTGGAAACGCGCACTTACACCGACGCAGGTGAAGAAGAATTGCTAGTCGGCATTCCCGATGCCTTAATATTGCCCTCAGCAGAGCGTCCAGAAAAGGCTCGATCGTCGGAAGCATCAGAGGTTGCCGTACAAACGCGCCCTACTCAGATTCGCCTCCCTGTGCCCGTCGAAGTCCGAGAGCGGTATCTAGAAGTCCGGGAAGTCGGAGCGAATACGGTTGTGACGGCGATCGAGATTCTGTCCCCCAAGAACAAGCGTAAAGGCAAGGGGCGAACTGCATACGAGAAGAAGCGTCAGCGAGTTTTGGGCAGTCTGTCTCATTTAGTTGAGATTGACTTACTGCGGGGAAATCTACCGATGCCGATGACTGGAACGACTCAAAGGGTTGATTATCGAATTGTGGTCAGTCGAGAATCTAACCGTCCCACCGCAGATTTGTATGGCTTTAGTCTGCGAGAAGTCATTCCCCACTTTCTCCTTCCTCTGAAGCCAGAAGATGCTGAGTTAACGGTTAATCTGCAAGACATTTTTAATCGTGTTTACGACTTCGGTAGCTACGACATGCGGATCGATTATCGACAACCCGTTCCGCCCCCTGCCTTGGCGCAAACGGATCAGCAATGGGTGGATGACTTACTTGCTCCACTGCGGAGTCCGTGATGCCGAAGTCACTGCCTGAAAAGTGTCGCTTGTGTGCGAAGTTGCCTGCACCCGAAGCAAAACAGCTACATGGCGAGGCGGGTGATGGCTGTTGGGAGTCACGGGTCTGTCCCAATCGGCGATCGTATGCCCGACATCGCGACCGACGCAACCAACAACGCAATCAGAAACGCTGGGCACAACAAGGCAGAATCACGGTTCAGTTGACGGATCAGCCTTTGGAGGAAGCGACGATCGCACAAATTCGAGAACACCCTGGCATCAAGCAAATTCAGTTTGACACTCAGTTGCCGGATGTCGGCTATTCTGCGGTGCTGCAAGTGTATCGACGGGCAGTGGATGCGCCTTTAGTTGCCATTTCTGGAGAAGTCTGGCGCGGACGAATTAAAGAAGCAGACATTGCCCCGATTTCCTGTGCGACACTGACTCCCCGGCAGGTTGAAGTCTATGTGGAGCGATTGTTGCAGAAGTTGACGGAGCTTTATGGCGTTCGTAAGTTTGCCGCCCTGGAAGAACTGGACCCTCAAGCTTGTCCATTGCCGTCGCGATGAGGAACACGGATGACTCGTAAGCGACAGGTTGACTGGTCAAACCGAGTGGTGCAACTGGATCTGTGGAGTGCTTTGGAAGTCGCTGAGGAACTGCCAGAAGACGCGGATCTACAAGAGATCTGGACTTCTCTGGACATTGCTCTCGAAGCGTTGAGTATGCGCGCTCAATTGACGCTGGCAGGAGAAGTGATCGCTCGTCTAGCTCAAATCATTCAAGACCGCGCCTGGCTAACTATTTCAGAACTTGACCAGCTTAGGAATACAGAAGGGCCGGTGATGCCGCCTGGGGCATTTGATCGCTTCGTGCGGCAGTCGATGCAGATAGACTTTGAGCGATTTGTGGAAGCGCCGCTTGTACCACCGAGAAGGGTTCAGGAAGTGACTCAGGCTGAGTTTCCTGATGATGGTCGCTCTGTGGTGGTAGAACTGGATCAGGCTGCACTTCTAGAGGCGTTGGAGGCGGAAGTTGAGTTTGATTTGCCGCAGACTTTTGAGCAAGCAATCTCCTTGGCGCACAGTGAGAATGTTCAGGAGTGGGATGAGGCGATTCAGCAGTGTTTTGCTTCCCAGACTGATCAGTTGATGCGGTTTCTGGAACTAACGAGGGTGATTCAGGAGAGGAGTCAGGAGAAAGGGGAGGAACTGGGAGCGATCTCGGTGCAAACCTGGTTAGCACTGTTGTTAGGCGACTACCAACTGGAGCAGCGGGGAGCGTTTTATCAAGCAGAAACCCTTTGGGCTAGGCGAGTTATTGAAATCTCAATTGATAGTAGTGGTACCGGACTTCTGAAGATGAATAAGCCATACTGAACACTTTCGATAGGAGAGGAATTGTTGGATTAGAAATAGGTTAGGGCTGATTTGTGGCGTTAGATGTAGAGATGATCTCGATCTATGAGTCAGTTGTCTTCACAGCATCCTATTTAAGTAAACTTTCTTAGGCCGTGGACTGACGAGCAATTTTGAAGCTCGACATGTTTATCTATATCATTCAGAGATATTGCCCAAAGATACGTCTCTACATTGAGGTTGTGATGATTTGCGTGTATGAAAAAAGTTTCGGTGCATTCTAGCCCTTACTTGGTCATAATGAAACAGCTTATGCGTTGATTTAGAAGTCTTCGCGCAATCTCAGAAGTGGCAGGCTGAATGACACAGCTTATTCTCAACTCAATGAACTCCCATCATCCTGGTAGCAAAGTGATCCCTGTCTTTGCAAGACATGAAACTTTTCACGTTAGGTTTGGCTGGCTAAAAAAAGGATTTGATGCTGCCAGCCATGACCCAGAGATTTTTCTGCGAGAAGATGCCTCAGTGCGGTTGGGGGTCGGGAAAAATATGGTGAGGTCTATTCGCTATTGGTGTTTGGCTTTTAAAGTCTTGGAGGAGCAGGCGACGTTACGAGGGGTCTATCCAACTGAATTTGGTCAACGGCTTTTAGATAATGAGGGGTGGGATGCGTTCCTTGAGAATCCAGCATCTCTGTGGCTACTTCACTGGAATTTACTGAAACCTGCTTGTTTAGCAACTGCATGGCACTTCTTCTTTAATTCATTCCGACCGATCGAGTTCTCTACAGATGATGCGTGTGCTGCGCTTAACGACTATTGCAACATTTTCACAGTAAAAATTGCAGATTCTTCACTTAAGAAGGATTTAACCTGCATTTTGAGGATGTATGTGGAGCAGGAAGGTAAGTCTACGGCAAGCGAAGACTCTCTTGACTGTCCTTTCACTGCGTTAAATATTCTTCAGACAGCAGGCGAGTCAGGGCGGTTTGCGTTTCGGATGGGTGCAAAGTCTGCGCTGCCCTCGGAAATCATTGTTGCTGCTTGTCTAGAATTTGCAGCCTGGTCGGGCATGTCCCAAAGAACGATCGCTCTATCTCGGCTGACGTTTGATCAGAACAGTCCTGGATTGGTGTTTAAGCTGACGGAGAATGCGATCGCCGTTGCGATTGAAGACGTTTCTCGATCGTGGAGTACCATTCAGTTGCGCGAAACGGCTGGGCTAATTCAAATGTCCTATAATCAAGCCCCTGATGAATTGTCAGCACAGTTGCTCAATCGTTACTACAACCCCCTAACTTAGAACGTATTCTTGCTTAAATCATGGCAGCAAAATCTCTCTCCCGATTTTTCAAGCTCAATCATCGCTATGCTCGCTCTGTTAATCTGGAGCGTGATCTAGATAATCCATCGGCGTTGAGAGGATATGTGCTGACAGAACGGGCTATAGATGCTCTAAGACGAATTTTGCAATCGATGGTTCTTGAGGGTGAGAATCGAGCATGGACACTGACTGGAGTGTATGGAACTGGAAAGTCAGCTTTTGCACAGTTTCTAACTGCATTGTTTGCCTCAGCAGGAGGGACAGCTCATCAGCAAGCCCTAGCAATTGCGGTTCAAGCCTTGGGCAAAGATAGTCCAGACTATCAAGTTCTTGTCGAGAAAGTGGTCAAACATGGCTTATTTAGGGCCGTTGCCACAGCTCAACGTGAGCCACTGAGCCATACAATTCTTCGGGCACTTGATCGAGGTGCAGCTTGTTTTTGGGTAAACGATCTCCAGAAGCCACAGATTGCCTATCGACTCGCTGATCTTGCGATCGAGGTCGAAGCGGGAATGCAATCGATTGATAGTCGCCAAGTGTTGCAGCTTTTGAAAGAGGTTGCTCAATCTGCCAAAACCGATATTCTCCTGGTGATTGATGAGCTTGGGAAAATCTTAGAGTACACAGCGCAGCACCAGACGACAGATGATTTATTTTTGCTTCAGCAACTTGCAGAACGTCCTCGTACTCAGGTTGGTCAGGTGTATGTGATTGGCTTACTACATCAATCATTTGCGGATTATAGCCATCGCTTAGGATCAGCCGAACGGAACGAATGGGCAAAAATTCAGGGACGCTTTGAGGACATTCCATTTACAGAGTCGCCAGAGCAACTGACTCGTCTAATTGGCGAAGTGATTGATCGCTCTTCAGCCGATGGAATGAGTCATATCATTCATCAACGGGCAGAAGCTTGGCGTGATCGCTTATACCAGCTTGGCACCATTCGAGAAATTCCAGCAAACGTGTTTACCTATGCCTATCCGCTACATCCAATTACGGCTTTAGTTTTGCCAAGGTTGTGTACCCGATATGCTCAGAACGATCGCTCACTATTTACGTTCTTGACTAGTTCTGAGCCTTTTGGATTTAAGCAATTTTTGGAGGACTCGGTTGTGCAAAACAATTCGATTCCTATGCTCAGACTGCATCAGGTCTATGACTATTTTGTAGAATCAGTCGGTACGAACTTAGCTTCTCGCCCCAATTTTCAGCGATGGGCAGAGGTGCAAGGGTTGATCTCTGATGTGCGGCATTTGGATGAGGATAGTTTGGGTGCGCTCAAGACGATCGGCATTCTCAATTTAGTGACTGCAACGGGTGTAATGCGGGCGAGTCGGGAACTTGTTGTTCTTGCTCTATGCAATCATCCCACTGGAACTAGAGAACAGCGCCATTGGGAAAAGGTAATTGACCAATTGCAGGCTCGTGGGCTAATTACCTATCGTAAGCAACTAAATGAACTCAGAATCTGGGAGGGATCGGATTTTGATGCTGATGCTGCGGTGACCGCTTGGATTGAGCGAGAAAGGCTTTCCCTCGCTGAAGTTTTGATGAAATTCTCACCGCTTAAACCGCTGGTTGCTCAACGTCATAGCTATCGAACTGGAACGCTTCGCTACTTTGAACGGCGCTATCTAGACCGCAGTCAAGACCTGACGAAGCTAGTGTTGAGCGATCGCACAGCAGATGGGTTAATTGGCTATTGGGTAGATGAGAGAATTCCTGATCAGGTGCCGTCCCAGACCGCAGATGGAAAGCCTTTTGTAATCGTTCCAGGGACACAATTAGAGACCCTGCGAGGTCGATCGTTGGAGTATGCAGCGCTGAAGCACATTCAAGCCCAGACGAAAGCACTAGCGACTGATGGAGTCGCGCGACGAGAGGTACGATATCGTCTCATCCAGGCGAAACAGCTTTTAGACGACGGACTTCAGCAGGCTTTTGCAATGGTGAATCAGAAAGTTTGGGTGGAAGGTGAGCCGATTGAAGTACTGAGTATGCAAGCATTTCAGGCGATATTATCGGGGCGATGCGATCGCATTTATGACAAAGGCTGGACGTTGTGGAATGAGTTAATTAATCGTCGAGAACTCACCACTCAGGGAGCAAAAGCGCGACGGGAACTGTTGGAGGCGATGTTGGTGAGAGCTTCACAAGAGCAGCTTGGGCTGGCTGGGCAGGGGCCAGAAGTCAGTATGTATGCGTCTTTGTTAGTCCAGTCTGGAATTCATCGGCGGGAAGAGGGAGTCTGGGGATTTTATCCGCCAAGTCAGCCTGCACTTCAAACAGTCTGGGATGCTATCTGGCAGTTTTGTCGGGAGTCGAAGCATGAGGCGCGATCGCTGAGTCAACTCTATACAGCTTTGGAGACGGCTCCGTATGGTCTCAAGCGGGGTGCAATTCCAATTTTACTTGCTGCCGTTCTGCTGCACTGTGCGGAAGAAGTCAGCATTTACAAAGATGGAACTTTTATTCCTATTTTGGGTGCGGAGCATTTTGAGTTGTTGGTGAAAGATCCGGGGCGGTTTGCGGTTAAGTATCTTGGTTTTTCGGGACTGCGGGCGCAGATATTTGAGCGTCTGGAGGCGATGCTGGTGGGCAGTGCTGTCATGGGAAAGTCGGGAGTTCGCAATGGAAGCCTGCTTGCGGCGATGAAGCCATTGTTTCAATTTGTGCGAAAGCTGCCACCGTTTACAACGAAAACAACCCGCTATCTCAGTCCGATCGCGCAGTCTGTTTTACGGGCAATTGTGCAAGCGCAGGAGCCAGATAAGCTATTCTTTATGGCTTTGCCTCGGGCCTGTAAGGTTTCTGCGATCGAGGTTGAAGCTTTGGAAAGCAAGAAGTATGCAGATGAGTTTTGTCGGCGGTTGCAGGCGGCCTTACAAGAAATTCAGATGGCTTATCCTGAGTTACTCAAGGATTGCAAGCTGAAGCTGTATGAGTCGTTTGCTGTGAGTGGGGAGATCGATAAGTTGAGGGAGGATCTCAGGGTGCGATCGCGCCATTTATTAAAGCAGTGCATCGATCCCGTGTTGAAGCGGTTTATAACCGCGGCGATCGCGGATCAGCCTAGTGATCAGGAGTGGCTCGAAGCGGTGCTGATGATCATTGCAGATAAGCCTGCGGAGTCATGGACAGACGATGATGTGGCAGGATTTGAAGCGGCTTTGCAGGAGTTGGGTCGAAAGTTTAAGAATCTAGAGGCCTTATCAACAGATATGGAGGCGCGATCGAAGGAGGGATTTGAGGTACGGCGAATTACGATGACTCGACCGGATGGGCAAGAGGTCAATCGACTGGTCTGGATGGATAAGCAACAGCAATCGCAGGTGGATGATGTAATTTCAGAGCTTTTAGCGAGGACGAGCTTTAGAGATAATCTTCAACTTCAGCAAGTGCTGGCGGCTCGATTGGCGGAGGCCGTTTTGGGAGAGAATAAAAAAGCAGTTTCAACTCCCAAGCTCAAACGACAGCGCAAATCTTCTTAAATTATTGCGGATGACTGGCGCTGTTTTGAAGGCAACCATTAGCGGTTTATAGAGGGTGAATCTTTGGAAGAGTTGCGGCAGGTTTATCAGGCTGAAACCGTGGAGTCTGTCTTTTGATAACAAGTAGAGCGATCGCCGTCAATGCGGGCGAAATGTCTTTGAGTCACTAAAATTCTAGGTAAGTGCCAAAATCGCTACTGAGATCAGCAAGTGAGTTTGTTTATTCTTCTGAGTGATTTTTAGGAAGATCTGGCGCTCTGTTGATCAAAGGTATTGGCTGAAACCATTGGTGATTAGGCATTTTTACAGAGAAGCTATAGCAATATAGCAATGTGACCATTGATAAGTTCACCAGAAATTTATAAAAATGCTGTGATTCTTTATGTTAGTACGAGTGTTTAATTTGGGATAAATTGTTACAACGAAACAAGTCCGATAGGATTTGGGGTGCAATTCGCTTCTCATCACGGCTGCACAGGTATTCATGCTTCTGCGATCGCGATCGATAATCTATAGACAGCATTCTCCGTATTTTCCTACGGGCGTTAGCAAAGTCCCCTGTTTACGCTTGGTTGTCGAATGAGAGAAATCACGGAGCTACTTGAGTTTCTAACTCATCAAATGACAATGGCGGCCGTTTATCAGCCTGCCATCATTTTGTATTTGCTGACGCGGAATGGATTTGCGACGCGGGCCGAGTTGGCGAAAATGCTTAGTGGTTATGATGGCTCAGACTTAAGCCTTTGGGATCGAGTGTTAATGGATGCACCAAAAAGAGCTTTAGTTGGTGGGCATAACATTGTGGATTATGACAAGGGAAGTCAAATATTTAAGCTCGAATTCAATTTGCATAATTCAGCTCTCGTTACTCAAGCGCAAGAAATCTGCATTACTAAAATCGATAGTTGGATTCACAAAAGAATTTCGTCTCAAGATATCTCTGAGGAAGAAGCACTTCGCTTATATCGAGTATTAGAGATCGCCAAATCTCAGGTTCCCTATCAAATTGCAGAAACGTCTTTTGAAATGGACGAATTTGCACTAAAAGCAACGCTGAAGAAACTTTATCAACGCTACCCCGACAAAAAGATTACACAGCAATCCTATGAGTCACTAGGATTTGACATCTTGGTAGGCAGCGTCGAGCAGGCAATTTCTTATGTCAAGGTCAAGGCAACACAGCACATTCAACCGATTTTTTATATCAGTGAAGCAGAAAGACGATTTTCTCTAGAAAATTCAGAGAAATTTCTTTTGTCAGTTATCTATCAAATCAATCTGCAAGCAGAAACCTATCAAGTCTTCATGCGTCAGGGAGCAATAGATTACAGCAACTTTGGAATGACTGCAACTCAGTGGCAATGTCGATTACTCAGCCCTGACTGACACCAACAAGCAACATAAAAGCGCAGGCATGAAAAGGTAATAAAAGCAGTTTGGGGATCGAGCAATGAGGCAGAATGAAGTTCGACACATTTTAGGATTGTCAGGCGGAAAAGATAGTACAGCACTTGCCATACTGATGCACAAGGAAGTACCTGAAATGGAATATTTCTTCTGCGATACAGGAAAAGAACTTGACGAAACCTACGAATATTTAGAGCGCATTAAGGCGCGTCTAGGCATCAAGATTCAGTATTTAAGTCCCGAACGCGGTTTTGATCATTGGTTAGATGTTTACGGTGGGGTTCTGCCGTCACCCAAAATGCGATGGTGTACGAAACAGCTAAAAATTAAGCCTCTTGAAGCTTTTGTTGGAGAAGATGAAGTAGTCAGCTATATCGGCATCCGAGCAGATGAAAATCGCGACGGTTACATATCAACCAAACCCAATATCAAGCCTGTTTATCCATTTAAGGAAAAAGGGTTAGTCAAAGCTGACATTTTTCAATTGCTTGAAGAATACGGTATTGGGATGCCCGAATATTATAAATGGCGAAGCCGTTCAGGTTGTTTCTTCTGCTTTTTTCAGCGCAAATATGAGTGGGTTATGCTTGCCCAAGAACATCCCGATTTGTTTGAGCAAGCCATTCGCTACGAACAAAATCACAAAGATGGGCGACATTACACTTGGACACAGGGCGAGACGCTACAAGAACTACTAGCCCGAAAAAGGGAAATTATTGCTGAACATCACAAAGCATTGAATCGTAAACAACAGACCGCGCCCAATCGTCCTTTAGCGGAGGCGTTAGCTGATGTTTTAGATGATGAAGATGATTCATTGCCCTGTCTAGTATGTCAACTATAAAAACTCCCTAACCGTCTGAGCAGAATGTCCTCCATTTGATTCAATCATTCTATTTTTTGCCTCCATGCTCAAAATTCAACTTAGCTTTCACACGTCATTTGCCCTTAAAAAAGAAGACTTACTCAAAGTTTTTGAGGCTGCATCCGAAGAATCTGGGCTAGAAGGTTCTCTAGAAGAACGTATGGAAAAAACTGGATTAGGAAACAAGAAGGTGGGCCCAATGAAAAGTTGGGCGGTACGTTCTGGTCTAATGTCTAGCAAGACTCTAAGCCCTGAAGGAAAGCTTGTCTGGAAGTACGATTCTCGACTTAAATCACTCAACACAGACTGGCTAATGCACTTTCATCTCAGCTTGGGTGACAAAGGACTTCAAACCACTCCCATCAACCCCGCCGATTGGGGCGGCTGGACATACCTTATCTACAACTTCCTCCCTCAAAACCGCGCCTTCACCACCGAAAACCTCACCTACGAAGCCAGCACCCACTTTGATGACGACGATAAACTTATCGCCAAAAACTACCGCTACGCCCTTCGTGCCTACATCGAAAGCGATGCGATCGCCGCCTGCAAAATCCTCACCAGCCCCAGCAAAGACAAATTTCTCTCAGGCAACCCCCAACTCCCTAACTCAAACATGGTTGGCTATCTCCTCGCCAAACTTTGGCAGCGCGACTTTGGCAACCATACCTCCATCCTCACTGAAGACATTCTCAACCATCCAATGGGACTCCCAAAAGTCCTCAGCATCGACTCCGAAACCTGCCAAGCCCAACTCAATGCCCTCGAAGCCAAAGGCATCATCGAACAACGCTGCACCGTCAGCCCCTTTCAGGTCATCCGTCGCTGGCAACACCCTTTAGAACTTCTGGAGGCAGCTTATGCAGCCCACTGACATCAACCTCAAGCAAGCCCAACCCATCGATCGACCTCACCTCCTCCTCTGGCAAAACCCCAGCCCCATCGAGATCTGGAACATCGCCTTTCAAAATAACGCTCAGGAAATCGACTACCGGACTGATCTCCTCGATCGCATCTCACCCGATGCCAACTTTCTGATGCTCAACAGATACCTCGATCGTGAATTCGATCGACTCCGTACCTTCTGTGCCGAAAGCCCCAAGCCGATCGTTCTCCTCAAAAACTTTGACTGCTTGATTACCTATCTCATTGCCAAAGACCCCAACAGCCAAGACTTTTTCTGGCGCAAACTGTTCGATCTCAATCATCTACAAGGCATCCTATGGATTGTCCTGCCTCCCACCCTAGTTCCTGCCCACTGGTCTGAAACCCGCACCCAACGTATCCTCACTCTGGCTCTGTAGATTATGCTAGTCACCGATTCCGCACTGCTCAAACACCTCGTCAAAGTCAGCGAAGACGGCTTCATTGCCAACGCTGTCAGCCTCGATATGATGGCAAACCATCAGCAAAATATCGACCTCTGCCGGGGTTTTGTCTTCAACTACAACCCAGAGAAACCAAAGGAATCGACACTTGGCATCCTCGAAGTTTTGCGTCGGAGCTATCACAGCCCCAACGAACCAAACATTCACCTCATGGTGCAAGACTTCGGCAAAGGCAAATCTCACTTTGCTCTCACGATCGCTAACTTCTTTAAACAACCCTTCGAGAGTGAAGAAGTCCAAGGCATTCTCGCTCGGATTGGAGACGCAGTTTCAGGCAAATCCAGAGCGCCCCTAGAAAGCCTGACCACCTACAAGCAGCGCAGCAAGCCTCATTTAGTTGTTTGCATCAGTGGTGAACGGGTTGGCGATCTCAAACAAGCCTTTCTCCGCGCCCTACGTGAAACACTCGAAGCCGAAGGCATCACCGATACGATCGCCCAACAACTCGTTAGCGCTCCCCTACAATATCTCAAAGGACTCACTGCCGAAAAGCGCACTAAAGCAGACGCATATCTGGTGAGTCAAAACTTTGATGGTGACATAAGCTCCGTTATTGGGCTTTTAGAGAATGATGACTATCAACAAATTTCCATCGTTAAAGAGATGAGCCGGGCGATCGAGGGGTTTCCCATAGATTTCAATGCTGATCTGGATGTAGAAAGCAGTCTGGAAGAATTGCTCACCAAACTGTGTAAAGGAAGCAACGCTCGATTTGAAGGAATACTTATTCTATTTGATGAGTTAAATGCTTATTTGAGAGGCTCTTCCGCTAATGCAGCATTTTTGAAGAGCCAGATTGCTATACAAAACATCACAAACATTTGTGAACGGCACAAAACTTACATTGCACTGCTCTGCTTTTCACAGGTACGACCCTCTGGTGATCAACAGGCAAGTTTTAGCGATCGTAAAAACTATGAACGCTATACCACTCGCGTCGAACAAGCTACCAGTACTTACGAACCCAAAGCCAGCCTAGAACTAGTTTTGGACAACCTCATTCTAGAAATATCCAAATCGACTTGGCAAGTATTCCAAGACCGATGGGATGGCGCATTGCTGGGCGAAAGTCAAACCACATATGAACGGTTTATTACCGCTTACACCCCTCGTAACTTTCCATTTACTGACTTCCATCGTCACCTCACGATGGGTTGCTTTCCCCTTCATCCTCTAACAACTTACCTTCTCTGTAATTTAGGCTTTGCTCAGGGACGAACTGTTGTGCAGTTTATCCACAAAGAAGTCAGAGAATTTATCAACTCAGAACCTATTGAACTAAACGGTGTTCTCAATTTCCTGCATCCCCACCGACTGATCGACTTCTTTGGAGACGACAACCTCACGCAGCATTCTGTCTATCCTGAATATCGCAAAGCCTATGATGAGATTGTAGGCTCGGCTGCCCCAGAAGAACTCATCGTTCTAAAAGCACTCTTCCTTTACTACGTTGCAGGTGATCTTCTCAAGAAGGGAAACAACACCGAAAAGCAAGATCGGATCTCTCATAATGATCTACTTGCTGTGTTAGCTGGATTCTCAAAATCCAAAATCAAAAGCATTCTGGACAAACTCTGCCACGAAGCACAAGTCATCTACCACAATACTGGAATCCAAACCTACCGATTTTATTCAGGCAAAGGGTTGCTAGAACTTAAAAGACTCGTCGAAGATAAAACCGTCAGATTCTTAGACGGAAAAACGCTACGGCTCGATGAAGTTGTTGAAGAGTGTGGTCGTAACTCAAAAACTTATCTTGGGGGACAGACCGTCACTGCCGACCGATTTATTGCAGAAAATCGCCTACTTGCAGAAGATTGGCAGTTTGGTTGGAAAGTGATCAGCCTTGACGAACTTCCAAGAACTCTAGAAAGCCAAAGGCTGCTTCATGACTCAGATAAACGAGGACTACTTTTGCAAGTTGTTGCAGAAACCGAGCAAGAACTTCAAGATCTGAGAAAACAGGCAGTTCAACTTTTGCAAAAGTCTTCTTTTAGCCATCGGCTTGTCATTGCTATTCCTCGACGAGGTGTAAAATCCATCGCAAGACTACTCGTTGTGAGATATCAGTTAACGCATCTTGACCCAGGAGAGAAACGAGAATACGATCAGGCCTTTCAACAGTACTTGCAACAGCTAGAGGATGACATTTCAAAAAGCTTGAAAGAAGTCGTGCAAGACTCCACATTGCACAGTATTGTCTCTGAAAAAATCCCTCTGTCCGATCGTAACAAGCCTCACACTATCGTGAGTATGCTACTAGCTGATCTCTATCACTCTGCTCCAACTGTAGACGGCAAAGACACCATGAAGTCAACCAGCACCGCTGGGCGACAAATCATCAGCTTTGCAGCAAAGCGTCTTCTCAGCAACGACCTCAAGCCACAAACCCTTCCAAATCGGTCTTACGAAAATCTTCTTAATCCAGTGATAGTAAAGCTTTGGGGTCTGTTAAAAGCCACCAGCCAAAGCTATATCGTCCAGCCCCCAACCCAGGACAAGATCAGAACTGCCTGGGATAAAATATCCGACCTAACCGACCTTGAAGACAGAGATGAAAAGCGAGTAGAGATTGCTAAAATCTGGCAAGCGTTATCTGATGCCCCCTACGGCTACAATGAGTTATCTTTCACAATTTTGTTTGCTGGTTGGTTAGCATTTCATCGTTCAGAAGTTTCTCTACATGGCGGATTTGGTATTCCGCAAAAAAGAACCGAGCAGGTTTCAATCAAATCTGCTTCATTAAAAGAATGGTCTTTAGAGACAAATATCTTAGATAAGCCCGGAGATTTTGTCTCTAAATGGATTTTGCAAAATGGCACACGTCCACAACTCATTCGTCGCAAGCCTCTAGAGATTAATGTCCCCGACTCCGTAGAGTATGAACAGGCTCAACAGTATTTGCAGAACCTCGATTCTGTATTGCAAGCAAACACGTTAGAAATAGCTAAACAGGAAGAAATCAGAAGAAAAGTTGAGCAACTCATTAAAGGTATTGCAGCCGTTGAAGAATGGCTACAGCCGATCGCTCACGCCGAGAATTGCCTCAAGGCTCCACAGCTAGAAAGCCTCATCCAGATTTTTTCTCAGCTATCAGCCCAATACAAACAGGAATTTCGCTCTGGCTTGACGGCTGTTTGTTTATCTCAGGCGTTGCGCGATCGTCAGGTGCAAGTTCAACGAAAGGTTGGAGAATCGATCGCACAGCTAGTTTCAGATTTGAGCGATCAAGTGACTCAGTTCAAGACGGCTGAAGAATGTAGTGTCTATAGAACTCAGGTTCGCGCCTCGATCAATGCTTTACAGCAAGCCTCTAATCTACCTTCCCACCTGATGGAAATGCTAGAAATTGCTAATAAAAAAGCAGAAGATTGGTTAGCCAGAGTACAAGAACGGCAGCAACTAGAAGATCACCTAATGCAAGTTCAAGTCCTGGCTCACAACTTAGAAAGTGATGCCACTCAACAGGAATACCTGATAACAAAGGTAAAAATTGAGGCTCTTGCTCAGGCTCTACCCGCCATAATGTCTGAAGAGTCCTATACACAAACTCTTCAGCAAATTGATCAAGACTATCGTGCGCTAAACCAAAAAATTGATATCTGGTCAGAGGAATCGATCGGGCTTGACAGCACCAAATGCCTGGCCAAGATTCAAGAAGTCATTGGGCAGAAACGCCGTTTCACAGAACCAGAAAGCTTACAAAAAGTAGAGGAGTTGATTAAACGCCTAGAAGTCAAAGTGCATCAAGGACAACGCTTAGATGACTCTCATCAAATACTTCAATCAGCGTTGTTTCCTGCGAAATCAGCACTGCAACGAATTCGAGATCTTGAGATTGGGAAGCTTAATTATATTCTCCAGGCGTATGACGCTTTACAGGCGATCGCATTACCAGGCGTAGATACAACGGTTGACATAACAGAATATCAAACTCAGCTTACTCAGCTAAAGCAATCATCTACCAACGTCATCACAGAAAAGTTTGATGCAGTGTATAGTCGTCAGCTTAGACGTTTAGAAGAGTACGATGACCTCAATGTGCAGCTTGATCAATACATCGCTCTACTCACAGCTTATCCAGCCTTTTCTGAAGTTGTTACTAGACTGCAAGAAACTGCTAAAGCGCTAATACAACAAAATCAAAACTTAAAGTTTCAAGCAGAAGAACAGCGAAAGCGCGATCAAGATGATCAGAGGATTCAGGCGATTCGAGACAAATACAAAGCTTCCAAAACCAATACGGTTGTCTTCCTCGAAGAAGGCATCAACGCAATACAGTCGCTACAGCCTCAGCTACATAACCCAGAGGTCAATCACTCAGAGTTGGCGCAAATTCTTCACTCACTTCAGCAAAAACTCAATAGTCATCATGCAAAACTTCAGGAGAACAGAAACCGCTTGGCTTCAATTACCACTTCTCAAGAACTCAATCAAGTTCAAGAAGAGTTGACGGATCTGGTATCAATCTTTAAAGAGTCAAGCCAGGAAAAAACCTGTCAAGCCCTACAGCAGCAGACAACGGAGTTAAAGAAAGACTTTCAGCGTTTATATGATTTAGAGACGCGATCAAAGAACCTCTCAGCCGTCACAGCAATTCAGCAGGCATTAGAAGCGATTGAGGCAGAACAAGTAAAGTTCCATAATCTACCTAGCTTTCAACCTCAGATCGCTGCGCTTCGAGAAAATCTACAGCAGCAGATTCAAAGATATGCAGACCAACTAGAAGCTTTGCGACTGCGGCTAATCAATACGGTAACCAGTAAAGCTGCTGACGCTCTGCGAGATGAATTACTCAAAAAAGATTCTCACTATGCGGGCGGAGAGTTAGAACAAAACTACCAGGCTTTGCTTGAAGAAGTAAACCAGTTAGTAGCATTACTTCGCGTCGGTGAATCTATCAGACGAATAAACACGATCGGTGACTGCCGTAAGAACCGCGATCGATTACTTCGTTGGCAGGAAGCCTGCCCAAACCTGACTGAGTACCTCCTTAATCAAGCTCAGAGCCTCAGGGCTTTGTTGGAAAGCAGCGAACAAACGCTTCGACAAAAGCAAGTTTCTAATGCTGAATCAGGGTTGCGTGAGCTTGAATCACAGGCGTTTGAAATGTATCGCTCTGAAAGTGAATCCAAACGGCTAGACAGCGCTACGCGATTGCTCAATAAGATTGAAGCTTATCGAAATGAGTTTCTTGAATACCTGACAATCGACCAGCAAAACTCCCTAGAGCGTATTCAAGGTTCCTGCACAGAGGAACAGGAGAAAGATAGCGCCAATGAGATTATCTTGAAGTTTCAGCAACTATCTCGCCCCAGACGCGAGGAAGTCTACAAAAAACTGGCTCAATACCTGACTTACCTAACGGAGGACTTCAATGGCTGACATTATCAGAATTGGGGAGCTTGCCAATGACATCGAGCGTGAGATCATCAGATACTTGGATGGGAATTTGTCTGATGACTATGTTCTTATCCATAACTTGGAGCTTAAAAGTAGTAGCGGAATCTATGAAATAGACCTGGTTATTATTGCACCCCATTCTATCTTTGTTGTAGATATCAAGGGAACGGGTGGTCGGGTTGAAATCATTGAACCCAATTGGTATCCCGAAAATCGTCAATCTTTTCCTTCACCTGTCAAAAAACTACGGCATCACGCCAAGACGCTCAAATCTCTCATTGTTTCCGCGAATCCAGCCCGCAGAAGAGTGCTGAATGATGTCCACGTCCAAGAAGTCGTGCTTATGGCATCCGAAGACTCTTTTGTAGTTGATAAGACAGGACTGGATGAAAAGTCAGTGGTCTCCGTAAAGGACTGCCTCAAATATTTTAAAGACTTGTCTCATATTCCAGCACATCGCCTGACAGACATTCGACCGTTTGCTTTAGATATCAAAACTACAATTCGTGGCAGAGCCGAAGCACCCAGTACGGTTTGCTATGGGGATTGGCAAATTGAGGAGGAATTGGGGGGGAATAGCCAATACACTGAATATCGCGCTATTGGCAGATCGATTGCAAAACGGGGTCTGACGACCCGACTGAGGGTGTATCCAATCGACCTCTATCAAGATACTGCCACCCGTGAGAAACAACTTCAGTTGATGACTACTGCGTATCGAGCCGTCTTTCGATTGACGCATGATGGTATTCTCAAGGTTCAAGACTGTATCGAGCCTGAAGAAGGCGATCGCGTTGTTTTAGTATCTGAAGATATTGCTGGGCAGGTTCTCAGACAACAGATTGAGCAGAATCAGCAGTCCTTCACGCTCGATCAAAAGTTAGGCTTCATCCGAGAAATTCTAATTGCGCTGAACTATGCACATAAGCATGGAGTCATTCATCGTAACATTACACCTGATAGTTTTCTAATCACAACCCAAAAGCAAATTCTTCTGACAGGATTTGACTATGCTCGAATTCAGAATCACGGTAGCTCCATCGCTGATGACATTGTTGATGCCCTGGACGCTTACACTGTTTATCAGGCTCCTGAATGTCATCATGACCCAGCAAAAGCTACTGTTGTGTCTGACCTCTTTGCAGCAGGACTTGTTTTTTACGAACTGCTGACTGGAAAGCGAGCATTTGATCATGCACAGCAAATGGTAGATTCTCAAGCTGTCTTTCTCAACTTGCCTTCTAAGCTCAATGCTGAAGTTTCTACAGCGATCGATAGCTGGTTACAAAAATTCTGTAAGATCAAACCGTCAGATCGATATGAAAGTGCTAGAGAGGCGCTAGATGAATTAATACCTATAGCTAGTGAACAGCACTTTAAAGCGTCGCTACCTCTAGACCTGACAAATCTTCTCCCTGGAACGCTGCTTGATAATCATTTTCTGATACGGAAACGTCTTGGTAAACCAGGTAGCTTTGCTGTCGCCTACCAAGTTTTAGATACGTTGCGAGGTGTCGAGCGTGTGATGAAGCTCGTCTTACGCGATCGCTACTCAGTCAGTGAGCGACTGCGACAAGAATATGTGACACTTGAAGAACTTCCAGAGCACCAGCATGTTGTCAAAGTCCGATGGGGTGGCTATCTTAGAGACGAAACACCATATATCATCTTTGATTATCTTGAAGGGCGAGATGTTGATGATTTGATTGCTCAACAGCAGTTGTCAGCGGACGAAGCGTTGAAAATCGTGAAGCAAACCGCGCTGGGGCTTGCTCATCTCCACAATAACGGCGTTTATCATCAAGATATTAAACCTTCTAACCTGCTATTAACTAATCAGGGAATCCGCATTATTGACTTCAATATTGCAGTTTCAGAGCAGGAAGAAATTAGTGCAAACGCTGGTACTCGGCGCTACATTCCACCTGATTTTAACTTTTCGGCGGAGTTAGATTCTAGTGACCGTATCGATCGAGACTTATACGCTTTAGGAATCACTTTCTATGAATGTCTGACGGGTGGGCACTATCCTTTTGAGGAAGCAGTTCCCCCTACAGGCAAAGAAATGCGTGATCCAAGAAGCTTTGATGCCTGCACCGATCTAGAAGAGAGGCTTGTTAAAATACTGATGAAAGCGACTGCACCTCAAAAATGCAATCGGTTTTCATCGGCTATTGAGTTGGTAAATGTACTGGAAGCGATCTGTTTCCCCATCACTACAACTGCTGATGCATCTGTCGAACATTCTATCGAACATTCTGTCGAACATAGTAATCTTGCTACCTCATCTGACCAAACGGCTCAGGATATAGAAATTGTGTCTGTAGAAGCACAAATTGATGTAGAAATTGGCATTTCACCCAATTACGAAATTCATGCAGTTAAGACTGATGAATCCTTAGATAGCTACACCATTGACTTCCAACAAAGTGTTTATGGAAACGGCTCTGGAAACGGACGTGGCTCTTTCTCATCCATAAGATATAACGCCGATTCTAAAGTGGTTTTAGATCCAACAAATTTGTATCCAGTCCCTCCAGATTATATTGCGGTCACTACTGAGCGTCAGTGGGTCGAGAAGTTTTTTGTACTAGAAGGAAGCTTCTGGGTCAGGGGTGAAAGCCTGTGTACATGGGCTGAAGCTTGGTTACGTGCTCACGACAAGGCATCAGCGATCGTTGAGGTTAAGCAAAACCCTCGCACTTGCTTGGAGGCGCTTCTAGCACCTGTTGAGATTCCCAGTGAATGGAATGCTGAGCAGATTATCGACTGGTCTACTCGGCTAGATAGTTATTCAAGTGAAAACTCGATCGCTCACTTGCTAGCGGATGCACAGCCTGAACATCGCAACATTTGGCTAGGTGAACCGTCTCACCAGCATTTAGCAAATTGGCTTTCAGTTCAACTACCTGGTGAATATCAAGTCTTTGAACAGGTCTGGCAGCAGCGCATCAAAGCCCAAAATCATTCATTCAGTGAATTCTATGGTGTGACAGATAAGAACCAGCTTTTGAAACAGTGGCTTGGGTTAACTGGTAAGAAAGACAAACGACTGGGGCAATTTCCAGTAGAAATTCCAGACTCAGTACGTGAGGAATTTACTCGATTTTGGGATGAAAAACTAATTCAAACCAAAGGAGCTGTGTTAGAGCAATGTTCGTCAGACCCATCTCCAGAAATGGCATACATTGCTACTCGTGCCTACAGATTGCTCAAAAAACATCCTCACTGGATCACCCATGAGCGCAAGGACAAGATTTACAACCATCTCAGTTTTCAGCAACAGCAAGAAATTACGTCTCAGCAGCCCCCTCAACTTCCTAACATGCTCAAGGTAGATGCAAACCTTGCAGAGGCACTGAATTGGGTTACTCAAGGTTATTTACCCTTTCGAGGTTGGGAAACTACAGCCTCTCCTCAAGCGGAGTCCAATCAAAGTGAATGCTTGGCGGATTCATTTGTTGATTGGCTCGTGAAGCAGTATCCTCAACTACGAGAAGATAAAGTTGAGCGGTCTGTATTAAACTACAGCGTTGCCTCCCTTGTGCAAGAATTGTGTGAACAGCACCCCGTTCTCTGGGTTGTTGTAGATGGATTAGGCTGGCGCGATCATGAGGAGCTACTCCGCTACATTACCAAAGATCAAGCCTTATCGACTACAACTGCACTTGAACCCAGAATTAGCATTCTCCCCACAAAGACAGGTTATGCAAAATGGAGCTTGTACGCTCAACTGCCACCGGATGACTCTTTTTGGGAAGAACGCGCTGGTAAAGCTTTTCCATTGATGCTCAAAGGGAAAAAATATCGAGGAGAGCGGTACACAGACTACACAAAAGATACTCTAATTCGCGATCTAAAAGAGCAGAAGTATCAGCTTTACTGCTGGGACACAACTTGTTTAGATGAACTGTATCATCGTGAACGTGACTGGCAGAGTCTCCATAACCTTCACCGTCCTCACATGCTGGAGCTAATCGCTAAACAGATTCTAAGTTTTGTCCAAATGTATCCAAACTCTGATCAACTCAAAATTGTGATTGCTAGTGATCATGGTCAGTTAATGGGATGCTCTTCTCAGTTGACAGATCTACCCCATAACATACAGGCAAAAGGGCGAATCGCGCTGGGTAAAGTAAACGATCCACGCTTTATAATTCTTGAAGCTGATCGCTTTAGGCTACCGCAGGACATTAGTGTTGTCCGAGGAACTGGATATTGTAGCGGTAGCGGTTCAAATGTTGGGTTTCACGGAGGATTATTCCCCGAGGAAGTCATCATTGGTGTCTCTGTATTGCAGCAAAAGGTAGAACGCAATCCGATCGCAGTGCTCTGTGAAGGAACAGGAAAAGCAGGGCAAGATGGAACCATTGATATTCACTTTCATAACCCGAATTCGCTGCCGCTGACCAACTTGAAGCTCTACATTGAAGAGATAGAGGAATTAAGGAATGGATTATTGCTTGAATCAAGGATTTTGCCTGATCAAGAAATAACCTTAACAATTCCCCTCGCAAAGTGTCCAGAGTTGCCGCCTACAGAGTCAGAAAAATGCATTAACTTAACGGGTCGTGTAGAATTCTACTTTGCAGATACAGAGTGTGGAAAAAGTTCTATTAGCCAGAGATCTAAGTTAGTGATTAAACAACTTTTCAGCAGTGGATTCGATATTGACGATTTCTTGTAGAGACAGCATGTATATGTATAACAACAAAAAGGTTAAGGATATATTTGGTACGCTGAGTATCGACAAGATGCGCCTTCCGTCCAGTGGGCTAACATCGTTGGGCATTCCAAGCTACGTTGCAGAGTGGCTACTCGACAAAATTGTTCCAGGTTCGGGTGCGCTCACAGCAGAAGAATCAGCAAAAGTGAATGATTTTGTAAAAAAAGCATTTCCCCGTAAGGACGACCGACAAGAGATCTTATTTGACATTACGCAGAAGGGGGAGATCCGTAAGATCATTGCTCTGATGCAGGTTCGGGTTAAGTTAGAAGGCAAAGGGGCAATTCCTGACTCATTTGCTCAAATTCCTGTGCTAAATCTTTCAGACTGTCGTATCTCGTTAAACCTCATCGACCAGAACAAGATGCTTCTCCGTCATGGGGTATGGGGAAAAATCACACTTGGGATGCAACCTGATGGAAATGGTGAATTTCATTTTGAGGTAATGGATTTTGATCCCTTCCAATGTTCGAGCGTAAGTCTAAATGACTATGCTCACTGCCGCTCACAATTTACAACCGATGAATGGCGTGATTTGCTCTGTTGCTCGATGGGTTTGAATCCTGAGCATCCGAACTACACCCGTACAGCAAAGACATGGGTGCTGTCGAGGCTTTTACCATTAGTGGAGTCTAATTATCATGTAATGGAGCTTGCTCCGAAAGGGACTGGCAAGAGTTTTGTCTTTGAAAATATCAGTAGTAAAGTATCTTTAATTAGCGGCGGCAAGGTCACTCCGGCTCAACTTTTCTTTAATGGTAAGACAAAAGAAGTTGGGCTTCTAGGCCGCCATGATGTCGTTGCCTTAGATGAAGTGCAAAGCCTGACCTTCGACAATCCAGATGAAATCATTGGCCCACTCAAAACTTACTTAGCTAACGGTCGATACAATCGATCGGGTTTTCAAGATATTGCCAGTGATTGTTCTTTAATTATGCTGGCAAACATTGAGTTAGACCAGTATCTACAACCTCGTAATGAAGATAATCTGGTTGCAGATTTACCAAAATTCTTCTCTGAAACTGCTTTTCTCGATCGTTTTGCTGGCATCATCCCTGGCTGGAAAATCCCTAAGTTTCAGCGGGATATGATGTCTTCTCAAGTTGGGCTAAAAATGGACTTTTTCGGCGAAGTCTTTCTGTCCCTGCGACGAGACAATCGATACTTGCTCTACGCACAACAACACATCAAATTTGATCACACTACATTCATTCGTGATCAAACAGCCATTTTAAAATCAGCGGCAGGATTCTTAAAAATTTTGTACCCCAATTTAGAGCAGGTGACATTGATGGATTTTGAGCGGGACTGTCTGGAGCCTGCTATTGAGCTACGCCAAGCAATCCGCAACTCTCTGTACTTTCTTGATGGTGAATTTCGTCAACGAGGTCGAGCAATCTACGCGGAGGTGCAGTGAGGCAGACTCACCAAGTTTTCGTTATTCAGGAGATCATCACACGAATTGAACGAATGGCATCCTCTAAGATTTCGGCTGCCTGATAAATTTCTGTCTGAGTTGTAAATTTCCCAACTCCAATTCTCAGTGCGCCTTCTATCAGGTCGGAAGAGAGTCTTAGAGCTTGAAGAACATGAGATGGCGCTTCTACCCCCGATGAACAAGCTGATCCCGTCGAGATGGCCAATTTAGAGCGCACTCTGGCAATCGCAGCACTATTTGGCACTCCAGGAATAGAAATGTGTAAGTTGCCCGCTAACCGTGAGTTGAGATCACCATTAACGACCAGCCCTGGGATTTTCTCAAGTAAGAGGGCTTGCAGAAGATTCCGTTTGAGTGCGATCGCGGCTTCATCTGCTTCCATTTCAAGCTGTCGCAATCGGCAGGCTTCTCCTAGCCCCACAATTCCTGGGACATTGAGTGTACCGGGTCGCATTCCTTGCTGCTGACCGCCTCCAAACAGCATCGGTTCTAGACGATGACCTTTGCGGACAATCAACGCTCCAACGCCTTGAGAGCCATAGAGCTTATGTGCAGAAACTGCAAGATAAGTGATTCCCCATTCGCCAAATTGAATCGGAATCTTGCCTACTGCTTGAGCGCCATCGCAGAGAAAGGGGACGCAATAGCGTTGAGCAATTGTAGCGATCGCCTCAGTTGGATAAATATTTCCGATTTCGTTGTTAGCGGCCATGATGCACAGCAGCGAGAGTCCTTCTGCACAAACTTGCTCTAGGTAATTGAGATCGAGTCTGCCTCTTGCATCCACACGAAGATAAATTAATTTTGCCAATCCTCGTTTTTCTAAGGTCTGACAAGTATCCAGAACTGCGTGATGCTCAATGGGAAGCAAAGCAATTTGGCAAGGTGGAGGCTTGGCAAGACTACTCTGAATCGCTAAATTAATACTCTCAGTTGCACCCGATGTCCAAATAATTTCTTTTGGTGAAGCCTCAACCAAATCGGCAACCTGTTGAGCAGCTTGGTTAATGGCTGATTCAGCACGATCGCCGTACTCATGATCTGTGCTGCTAGCGTTACCAAATCCTTCGGTCATGTAGTGGTAGATGCACTCGGCCACTCGTCGATCAGTGGGAGTCGTTGAGTGATAATCAAGGTAAATTGGGTTAATCATTACTCCATACTCTTATCGACTGGCGTTGTCAAATGCTCTGTAGTCTTGAACAGTTTAAGAATATCGCGACTACCTGCCGTAGCAGCAAGGTCGGCAAACTTTTGCCTGATGCGTTATATGTTCACGTTTCGGCTCTGCCAGTGTTAGATCCTATTCTGCAAAATTACGAACGTGAAGCGCGTCAAATTGCGTCTTCAGTAGAGAAATTGACATTGGTCAAATTCAGTCTCAGTAAACCCAGTCTCTCGTACTTGATCTATCCTGATTTTGATACCGATCCTCATCCTGCCTTACTTACTAGCGTCCAGATCAATCTGCTGAATCAAGAAGTCAAACACCGAAACTATAGTGAAACAGGCAACCCCTTCATTCTGCATCGTAAAGAAACATTTGTTACGTCGAACTATCCTTTCTACCAGCAGTTTGTCGCCCTGACTCGTCAGGAGGAGGCATTAGGTCTGCTTGATGATCCTCAAGCGATCGGCACTCGACAGGCGTGGGAGCAGCGGCTTGCAGCTTGTCGGGTTGAGTTTCAAGGACATAGGTTGATTCACTCGCTTCTTAATCCCCGAAGTTCTCAAGTCAAAATTGATCGATACAAAGCTGCCATCAGTCGTAGTGACTTCTCCAAGCCAGTTCGTCTCGCCCTGGAAGCAGGTCTTTTTACCGAAGGCACTACATTTTTTGATTATGGGTGTGGGCAATGTGGTGACCTTGAGCGAGTGGCTAAATCGGGCTATTCCAGTGCTGGCTGGGACCCTCACTACCGTCCCAACACTGAATTGGCAGAGGCAGATGTGGTAAATCTGGGCTACGTCATAAATGTGATTGAATCTCAGACTGAGCGGCGAGAGGCGCTGATTAGGGCTTGGACACTAACCCGGCAGGTTTTGATTGTAGCGGCACAAGTATTGATTGCTCAGGGCAGTAGCCAGATTGCCTATGGAGACGGAGTGATTACCAGTCGCAACACGTTTCAGAAGTATTATGACCAGGAGGAACTCAAGCTTTATATTGACCAGGTGTTGGGGGTGGATGCGGTGCCGATCGCGTTGGGCATTTACTTCGTGTTTCGAGATGAGGTACAGGCGCAAAACTTTCGGGCTTCTCGGTTTCGATCGCGCGTTTCTGTTCCCAAGGTGCAACTCCAGCACAAGCGATTTGAAGACTACAAAGAACTGCTGTCTCCATTGATGGCTTTCTTTACCGATCGAGGGCGATTACCAACGCTGGAGGAACTGCCTGAAACTGAAGCACTTAGCGCTGAGTTTGGCAATCTGCGGCGGGCGTTTCAAATTGTTCTGCAAGCGACGAATCCGCAAGAGTGGGATGCAATTAGCGATCGCCGTCGTCAAGATTTGCTGGTTTATCTAGCACTGAGCCATTTTGGCCATCGCCCGAAACTGCGAGACTTAGCAAGCGTGGTTCAAACTGATATCAAGAGTCTGTTTGGTGGCTATCAGCAAGCCTGCACAGCGGCAGATTTAATGCTAATGAGTTTAGGCAATTTGGGCGTAGTTGCAGAACGTTGTCAAAGTAGCCAAATTGGTAAAAAGTTGGGGAGTTCTCTCTGGGTGCATGTGTCAGCGATCGAAACGCTTGACCCGCTGTTGCGCCTCTATGAAGGCTGCGCCTCTCGAACGATCGGTCGTCCTGAAGAAGCAAACGTGATCAAATTTCACTGCCGCAAGCCCAAAATCACGTATCTGGTCTATCCAGAGTTTGATGCTGATCCACACCCGGCTTTGCACAGCAGTATGCAGATTGATTTGCGGGATTTGCACGTTCACTATCGAGACCACGATCGCGATGACAATCCACCTGTACTGCACCAGAAGGATTTGCTAGTCACGCCTGAGTATCCTGGCTACGAGAAGTTTGCCAAGCTGAGTCGGCAGGAAGAAGATTGGGGGCTACTCGAAGATTGGAAGCGGATTAGCGATCGACGAGGGTGGCGATCGTGCTTGGAGGATCACTGTGCAGAGTTGAAAGGGCATCGGGTCGTTTGGCGCAAAGATGCTGATCCATATCGGATGAAGCTGGTACGAAGTCAACGGCGCAGCAAAGATGTCCGGCTATCCGAGCAAAACAGGCAGGGCGAAAAGGGGGGGGATAATCTGCTTAACTTATAGGGTTTGTGAGTCAGGTTTGGTGACAGTCTTGCAAAAATATTAGGCTGTTAGATCTCAAGGAGGCTCATTTTAGGGGTCGCCAATTGCCGGAGGGGATGAAGGATGCCCAGTAGTAGGGATGGCGATATGGGGGGTCGTTGAGGAATTCTCGCTGGGTGAGGAGGAGGGCATCGCTGCGTCCAGTGCCGTTGAGCAGACGATCGTAGTATTGCACCATCAGGTCTTTGGTGCCGTCGTCGCTGACTTTCCAGAGGCTGATCAGTTGGGTTTCGGCTCCGGCGAGGGTGAGGGCGCGGCGCAATCCATAAACGCCTTCCCCATTGGCAATGTCACCGATTCCGGTTTCGCAGGCGGATAAGATGACCAGTTGGGTTCCGCGCAGGTTGAGATTGCTGACTTCGAGGGCGGTGAGGATGCCGTCTTCGGAGCCACTTTTGCGGGGGTTAGATCCGGCAAGGGCGAGTCCGGCGCGCAGGAGGGGATTTTCGCCCAGTCTGATCGCAGGAGCGGTGGAGATTTCTTCAAACAGGGGGAGTGCGCTGGCACGGGTTTTGTCGGGGGTGAGTGGAGGGAGGTCTTGCAGGAAGAAGCCGTGGGTGGCGATGTGGAGGATGCGGGGAGATTGGATTTGTTGGAGGGCGTTTTCGGTGGCTTGGGAGCCTGTGAGGACGATCGCGCCGGGGAGTTTGGGAGCGATCGCTTTGGCTTCTGCGGCCGTGCCGGGAAGGGGATCAAATTTGAGGGTCGCGAGGTCGGTGGATCGCTGGCTCGATCGCCGTTGGGGAGTGGAGATTGGCTGAATCGATTTTTGAGCAACGATGGGAGAATTGCTGCTGCGAGTTTGGGCGATGGAGTTGGGATCACCGGGGCGATCGTAGTCGGGATTGGCAAAGATAATGGCTGGCTGACGGCTGGCTGAATCGGTCTGGAAACGTAAGAGATCACGTCCTGTGGTCAGATAGGTGATGGCGTAGGTTTCGACGAGGTAGCGGTTTTGTTCGTCTACGAGGGCGGCGAAGGGGATGAGGTTGAGTTGGCTGTCGGGGGAGATCAGGAGTTGGCGGGTGTTGCCCAATTGGGCGCGGATGGGCTGCATCAGGAGGGCATCGAGTTGACGGGCGATCGGTTTGGGGTCGATGTTGGGGGATTGCAGGAGGCGACGGAATTTGGCGGCGAGGGAGTCGATCGCGGCGGCTTCTCCTAAATCGATGGATTGGATTGTGCCTTGGGGGGAGAGAATGTAGGCGGCGTAGCGGGGGTTGCCGTAGCGATCGCTCTGCTTGGCTTTGGGGTTGATGGGTTGGTAGCGGATGATTTCGACGAGGGCGGTGTTGGCGGGGATTTGGGTTTGGATGGCTTCGAGGGTGATGGGCTGGCTTTGGGTGCGAAATTCGGCGCTGCGGTTGTTGAGGTCGGCTTCGAGTTGGGTGGCTTGTTGTTGGAGTTGGGTGATGCGGGTTTTGTATTGTTCAGGGGTGAGTTTGCCGAGTCCGCTGTAGTAGAGGGTGGCGAGTTGGGTGCGGACGGAGGCGAGGTCGTCAAAACGCTTTTGGTCGGCGGGGGTAAGGTTTTGGCGCAGGCGTTGCGTTCCGTCGGTGAGGGCATCGAGGATGCGACCTTTGCGACGCAGGAGGGTGGTGAGGGCGAGACGGGCGGCGTTGGGGTTGTTGTTGGCAGATTGCAGGTGCAGGGAGATTGCAGCATTCGTGGTTGAGGCAATGGTGGCGAGATAGGCTTGCTTTTGTGTCTCTGCGCCAACCGCAAGATTGATATCTAGATTGTGTTCTTGGATTTCCATTCCTTGGCTGAGGAAGGAGATCGATCGCTCAGAATCGCCTTGACTTTGGTACAACGATGCCAGATTGTTCAGACTGGTGGCAACAGTGGGATGATTCTCACCCAAGAGCCGTTTATTCAACTCCAAGGCTTGTTTGAGGAGGGGTTCTGCCTCAGCGTAGCGTCCCTGCAATTGGTACAGCACTGCCAGATTGTTAAGACTGATGGCAACAGTGGGATGGTTCTCACCCAAGAGCCGTTTATTCAACTCCAAGGCTTGTTTGAAGAGGGGTTCTGCCTCAGCGTAGCGTCCCTGACGTTGGTACAGCATTGCCAGATTGTTAAGACTGGTGTCAACATAGGGATGATTCTCACCTAGAATGCGTTTGTGGATTGCTAATACCTGTTCTGCTAAGGGAATTGCCTCATTAAATTTGCCTTGCTGGTAAAGCTGAAATGCCTGTTGGTTTAACCGTTTCGCTTCCTGAAGGGCAGTTTCCTCTTCAGCAGAAAACGATCGACCCTCCTGACCCAAAACAGGCAGCACAACACTCGCAGAAACGCCAATGCTGGCAGCAAACAGACCCAGCGAAAGCAAAGTCGAAGCCATTTTTGACACGATCGGGCAACGTTGAGAAGTCATAGCACCAGGTAGAAACGTCTGTGATCAGTTATCGCTCTCGATCGCCAGAACCTATGCAAATCTCAAGCTCAGTAACTCTAATCTGCAAAGTATTTGATCGAACACGCTCACAAAATTATTGATCTACAGAGATTATTTCTCCACGATCGCCCCTCTAATCTTCAACATTCGAGTTTGGGACGAGAACGATCGTGCTTCAAATGACAAACTTCGAGGTCGGAAGGGGAACGATCGAGCTTCAAGCACCAAACTCCGAGGTCAGAAGGGGAACGATCGTGCTGCCCTACTCGGTCAAGAATTCTGGAATAGCTTTATCGATTTTCCGCGTCAGTCCTCATGGGCAAGATACGAACCCTCGATTTGTTTTTATCGATCGTGATCAAAGCACCTGCTAATAGTTGGGTTTCAAACTGCTGTAGAACGGCTACGACTGTATTCACTAGCACTTCGGGAAAAGTATCCTGAACTCTAACCTGGATTACACTGGGTGACTCGGCTTGAGTCGCAGCCAGAATGCTCCCAAAATCAAGGTCATGGGTAAAGACAACATAGCCGTTACTTTTTGCCCACTCCATCAATATTCTGTCAGGTGCAGTGGGTTCACCTACGTTAGACCAATGAATCGACTCGATACCAAACCGACTGAATGCTTGACACCAATCGGGTGAGAGGTTCATGTCAATCAAGATTTTCATACTGAAATTAGGGGAACCTCTACTTCTTCAGCCCGCCATGCAGCATAGGAGAGGGCTTCGTAGATATCCGCTTCTTCAAGGTAGGGATAAGCGTTGAGAATCTCTGGAATGGTTCGTCCAGATGCCATCAACCCGACGATCGTCCCTACAGTGACGCGCATATGCCGAATGCAGGGCTTGCCGCCCATAACTGCTGGGTCAAGGGTGATTCGAGTGAGGGATTTCATAGCTGTTCTCCTGAATTGACGTGATTGAGAATCCTGATCTGGCTGGGTCGATCGCTGTCATTAGTGTAATGGTTTCGCTGTGGGCAATGACGATCTGCTGGTAGTGGGAGATGTCCTGGGGGCTGGCAAATTCCGAGATCGGAAGGGGAACGAACACGTAGTGAAGGGGAACGATCGTGCTTCAAATGACGAATTTTGGGTTTTGAGGAGGAACGAACACGTAGTGAAGCGGAGCTACCGTGCTTCAGATCTCAAAGTTTCAGCTTGAACAGGGAACAGTTGCCCTTCAAATGACAAACTCTGAGTTCTGAATTCCAATGCTAGAATCGGGGCAAGCTTCACCCAACGCAACGCCATGAGTCCAATCGTTCAGCCATCCAATTCAGGCTCTCCTTTGAAGTTGACGCTAGTCCTGGAACAACTCGCTTCTGGTGATGTGGTTGCTTCTGTGTTGGAGTTTCCCCAATGTCGGGTTGAGGCAGAGACCAGAGAGGTCGCAATTGCTCAAATTAGAAGCGACCTGGCAGCAATGCTAGAGAGACTAGAATTTTTGCCGCTAGAAATTTCCAAAGTGGCTGCTGCACCCTCAAAAAGCCCCTGGATCAAGTACGCTGGCATCTTTCAGAACGATCCAGACTTCGCCGCGATCGCCGCAGCCATTCGAGCCGAGCGCAATTCAGAGGATGACACAGAAGTTGACCCTGCTGTTTACGCGCTAGATAGTTAACCAGATGAGCTTATACATTCTCGATACCGATCACGTTTCAATGTGGTTGGAGAATCACCCGATCGTCACCTCAAACGTTGCTCAACATGAGGCAGACTTAGCCATTGCGATTATCACTGTTCAAGAAATCTTCAATGGCTGGATGGGTCGTCTCAACGATCCTGCTCAGGTCAATCAACAGGTAAAACTCTATGGCAAGCTCTCAAAGGTAGTCGCATTCCTGCAAGAAGTTAGGGTTTTAGATTTTGACGAAACGGCTGACCAGGTTTTTCGCCAACTGTTAACCAATCACCCACCTTTGCGAAAAGCTCGCCTACAAAAAGATATGCGAATCGCAGCAATCGCGATCGTGCAAGGTGCAATTGTGATTACCAGAAACTATCGTGATTTTTCTCAAGTCCCCAACTTGCAAATTTTTAATTGGAGTATGAATCCATTTCCATAGAGTGAAGATTTCGCGTTACACAAATGCTCACACAGCGCGATTGAATACCATTCAACTGAGCTAACCAGCCACACGATCGAGGGTTTGATCATGTCCTACAGCGAATTCAAAACAATGGGTGCAGTCCTGAAAGAATACCAGGTGCGCTATGACGAAGTTAATTTTGTTGACCCCCTGGCATTCTCTGTTTCTGACTACTTTCGAGAAGATTTGCACCTGATGATGCGCGAAGGCGTAGTCGATAACTCTGAGTTTGCCATCTGCGAAAACCTGATTTATCCCGTTCTCAAAGAAGTCTGGAAACTGTATCGCCAGCATTTTATTGTCTGGAGCCATCAAGCCCTCACCTTCGACAACCGCCTTACCGGATTCCCAGAGTATATTCTGGCGCGTCGATCGCCCCTCGGCAAAATCGTGTTCGACAAACCCTACTTGCTCCTGGTCGAAGCCAAGCAAGACAACTTTGAAACCGCTTGGGCGCAATGTCTCTCGGAAATGATCGCCGCCCAACGCCTCAATCAGGAGCCACCAATCATTGTCTTTGGCATCACCTCCAACGGTACAACCTGGCAATTTGGCAAACTAGAAGGTGACTGCTTCACTCGCAATATTAGTTACTACAGCATTCAAGATTTGGAAGGCCTGTTTGGAGCCGTTAACTACATGTTTCAGCAATGTCAGGTGCAGTTGCAGCAGTACGCGATCGCTCTCTAAGTGGGAGCGATCGCATAGATGCTACTTCGATCGTGACTTAGGAGCGTGGATTCAATAACCTGTAAAACTTGTGAGCGTCTTCTGCCCTCATCCCCAACCCTTCTCCCTAGGGAGAAGGGAGCCAGTCTCTTGTTCCCTCTCCCATCGGGAGAGGGCTAGGGTGAGGGCGAGACGTTGCACTTTATTTAATTCTCATTCCTTAGAATTCTTACCAGCCTGAACCTGTTGCTGCACAGCATCGACAGCGGCAGACGCATTAACTAGCCCTTTGCCGAAATAATACTGCTCGATCGACAACACTTCTCCCGGTACATTAATTCCTGGATTTGAGACGGGAAGCCCATACTCCAGTGTGGTTGTAGACGGAATGCCTTTTTGCAGTCGATAGCGATTAGCGTCCTTTTGAGTAATCTTTAGGGGTTGATAGCTTGCAGTCTTCTGAAGCATCTCTGTTAGTTGCTCACGAGTCAGTTGGCGTTGGGGATCTTCTCCTTTCATCAGCGCGACGACTCCCGCGACCACTGGCGACGAAAAGGAGGTTCCCTGTACCTGCACATACCGCCCCGTCGGATCAAAGGCTGGCCCCCAGGTATATTTGGGCAGTGTCATCCCTTCCCAAAAGCCAGAAATCCAGGTTCCTCCTGTGGTGAGAATGCCGCCACTGTTGCCCAGCGATACGTCACCCCCTGGAGCAATGACATCTAACCGTCTACCAAAATTGCTGTAGGACGATCGCTGTCCTGCCATATTACTCGCCCCCACCGACAACACACCCGGAATTGCAGCCGGATAGCCAGAACCATCCAGATCCTCGTTCCCCGATGATGCCACAATCATCAGTTTCGGGTTCTCATCCAATACAGCAAAAATCTGATCAGCGTCCGCCTGATTGGGAACTAATGCTCCGAAGCTGAGGTTAATTACATCGACACCCCGCGCAGCAGAGTAACCGATCGCCTCAATAAACCCATCGTTTGAAATCTCACCGCCCACTCCAAACACGCGCACAGGCAGAATCTTAGCATTGGGAGCCACACCGACTGCACCTCCAACTTGCTGTGGTTTAGCCGCTACTACCCCCGAAACCCAGGTTCCATGAAACTCACCAGAAATCTCACTCAGAATAAAGTAGCGAATCAGATCGGCAACTTTGTCAGGAGTCAATCCAGGATAGGCTTCTCGAACTTTGCCAGCCACTTCATCATAGGCTTTCAGCACATCTTCATCTCGCTGAAACATCCGCTGAAAATGAGGTTTAAGCAGGGCTAACTCTGCCGAACTAAGGCGCGTATCCGGGTCTCCCGATGCACAGACAGTAGGATTGTTGGGCAAGCAGGTTTGTTGTTGCTCAAAGCCAGAAAAATCCCAGCCGTACCGCTCTCCTGGCATCAAATCAGGTAGATTTTGGGGAACTTGATAAAGGCTACCCTGTAAGTCTGGATGATCCCACTGGATCACACTATCAAGGACTGCTACAACAACATCCTTACCGCCATTGCCCTTAGCCCAGGCTTCCGGGGCACGAACATCCGTGCGTTGTCCCAGAGTTTTCTGACGCAGCCGACTGTCGAGATGCCACTGGTAAGGTAATAGCGAATTGGGAAAGAGACTGTTTTTGGCTTGGGGTAGGCTGGCGACTAGTTGCTTGAGGTCGATCGCACTCTGCCTCTCAGTTGGAGCAAGGAACTGTTGCTGAGGCTGATAGTTGATTGCCTGAATGAAGTTGGGCGATGCAGACTGAACTCCGGTGACACTGCCCAATTGATCGATGACGGGGAGCAAACCTGCGCCTGATGCGGTGCGCGATCGTACCAGGTAGCGATTTTTGGTAAAGCGAAGCGGACGAACCATTTCAGCATCGTAGCGTTTCAGGATTGATTCAACCTGTGACTTTGATGTTCCTGGCTCAAAGCTAACAATCATTTCATCATTCAAAATAATGGTCTGATCGCTGTCTTTCGCAGCATCTTTGCGTTGAAAAATCGGTAATGTGGTTTGGATGTAGGATTGCTCTAAGCGTTTTTTGAGTGTTTGTTGAAAGTCGAGCGATCGAGTAGCGGGTAGCGTCAAGACTGCATAGCGCGACCCCAGGGGTTTAACCTCTACTTTCAGGTTTTTAGGAGCATTCAGACCGCGTGTATCGTCGCCTCCCTGCAAAACTTTTTCTAGCTTCACCAAGTCAGGTTCACCCAGAGAACGCCCCCTCACCGCAGGCTGAAATACAACAGCAAGTTGGTTAGGCTTTTCTGCTAATTGAATGCGCTGATTGTAAAACTTGTAGGAAAGGTCAGTTGGCTGAGGCGACTCCTTTGCCCCTGCTGCAAATAGAATAGTCGTGAGGTTAGGTGTGATCAAAAGGAAAGCTGCAAGGGTAAAGCCAGAGAGAATGCGTTTCATGATGAGTACCAATGGTAAACGTTAAAGAATCAAACTAGAAAAAATTAGACTTCAGAGGACGTTTGAAAAGTCGTCGTTCACTGCCTTCACCCGCCCTGCACTGAAGTACGGGCTAATAAGGGAAAGTCCACTGAAGGGACTCCGGAACCGTTTGAGCGTCTTCAGTCCGTTTCAACGGAGTTCGCATGGTTAGCCCGTACTTCAGTGCAGGGCGAGACAGCATCGAAGCGGAGAGCTATTTTATACTTTTCAAACCCGCCCTCAGCATGAATTTGAAATCTAAATACACCAAGTTAATTGCTGAATGTGAGTGCAACTTAGCCTCAAACATTCAACCAGAAACGAACTACAAAACTAAACACTAATCAACCACTTGCAGAATGGCTGAGAACACACCAGATAGCTTTGGGTCGAGTCCGCGAGCAATGCTATTGCTGTCACCACTTGCGGGTCTTGCACCTGCACGAGTAATGTCACTGACCAAACTGCGCGTCGTCTGAACAACACTATCCTCAGAATCATTCACGCTCCGAGTCTTACCATCGAAGGTAATATAGCTTCCCCGTCCGAGTTTGCGACCACGGGCGATCGTTTGCAATCCTCGTAAGGTATCTCGCAACTGTGAGGCGCTAGTAATCACCAATACTTCAAAGAAACCTGCGGGGCCATAGACCTCCATCGGCACTGTTGTGGTTTGTTGTGGTTTGACAACGGAAGCCGATTCGGGTGAATCCCAGTTAGCCGGATGCAGCACCGTCATAGTTCCGTCATCTCCGATCGACAGCACCGCCAGATACACTGGATTCTTTTCCCGATTGACTATATTGATATCAACGATCGATCTGGCTGGCTGTGGCTTGAGTGAGCCTTGTGCCCCCAGGGATCTACTTCCTCCGCGTGACAGCACTTGCACATTGCCGCCTTGGTGAGATTTGAGGTCAACATCTACTTTGAGTTGGGAGGCTTCTCCATTGAGCGTTAGACTCAGTAGCTGTCGTGCCAGCAGCATTTTTAACTGGGGACGCAATCGGGCCACGATGCGCTGGGGTGGTTCATCCAGGCGACCAAAGCTATTGGCGATCGGAGCATTGCCAGAGGTAAATAGTCCCACACTGTTGTTGGGTTGAGCAATGTTCACGCCACGCGCTTGTCCGGCTAGTCGAGCCGTGTCTGTCATGCGACCGAGAATAAAATTTACTGAACCGCGCTGATTGATGGGCACTACTTGAATGCGAGCAATCTTTTGGAGTTCTTGAGCGATCGCCGCCCGATCAGCCCCCAGATTCTCATCCAACCCGACTTTGAGCGATAAATCTGTTGGCAAGTTTCGTAGTTTTTCTCGTAGCAGAGTCCCCGGTTGAGGTGTTTTTCCAGCGTTGAGTTTGCCGTAGCCTTCTAGCCCCAATCGACCTGTTTGCTCAATTTCTCCAATCACACTACCGTTGTCATCAACCATGCTAAATAAGCTACCCGGCTGGAATGCTTCGAGACTACGCGAAGAGACTCCACCCAGCCAGAAAACAATTTTGCCATCGGGTCTAACTTGACGCACAACGGCTTCGGCGCTGGGACGATCGGCAGTGAGTTGATAAACAGGTTGTTGAGCAAAGGGTTGTCCGGGGGCAATGTCTTTGATGGGGATCTGGGGATTGCCCGATGTGGCAGCTAATTCTTGGGTAATTAAGGCGAGGCGATCGAAGGTGCTATTTAAGGGTTCGCTGCCAGACAACTGCCAGAGATAGCGAGTCAATAGATAGGTCAGTGCCCCAGCACTAAAGTCTACAAAACTAGCATCGACAGCAAGCTGCTCTTTTTGTGCGGAACCGAGTGCAACCCCTTTAGCGATTCCTTTCGTGCGACGGGTTTGAAATTCTGTTTTTGACCAGCCCAGTTTTTCTAGTTGCTTTGCTTGGTAAGTTATTTCAGCGTCGCTGGGATTGGTCGGTGGCTCGTTAGAACGTCCAGATCGTAATGCCCGCACGACTTGATTTCCGCGTGTGCCGCCACCAGAGTGGCAGCTATCTAGCACCATTGTAAACAAGTCGGTTTTAAGCTGGCTCGACAGTAGGAATAGGGTGCGTCCCATGATGTCGTTGCGATCGTCTAGAGTGCAGTCGGCAGGAAGCAGCGTACCATTCAATTTTTTATCATCTAGAGGTTGAGGATCGGTGACCAACGATCCATGCCCAGAGTAGTGAAAAACAACGACATCTCCGGGTTGAGCTTGCTGGATCAAATGGGTTTCAAATGCATCTAAAATGTTTTGTCGAGTGGGTTTAGTGTCTGTGTCATCGGTCAATCGCAGAATGTCTTGATCTTTGAAACTATAGCGATGTCGCAGGAGTTCATATTGCATTTCCACATCGGTTAAGCACCCCTTCAGCGAGGTGATGCCAGAAGGATAGTCGTTAATTCCGACTAGAAGGGCAAGTTTGCGGCCGGTGGGCTGGGCAAGTAAGCGATCGGTGCGATCGGCTTGAGTGATGAAGTCGAGTTGGCTGAGTCCGACGCTGGCAAAGGTTGCGCCAGCAAATTGCAGAAATTGGCGGCGTTTGATGTTTGTCATAGAGGATTGTCTGGGATACGCAGACACATAAGTAAGTTTTGAGACTGTCATACCATTAATTTCTGACTAATGGTAATCTTTTATGGAATTCTCTAAAAGAACTTTCAGTCTCATGCTGTAACGATCTAGCTCTGGCAAAAAAGAGGATATGCAGAAAGCGTGTAAGCGATTAGAGATTTTTGCACTTCTTGGCTAACATTGCGAATCAGCGATCGCTTCCTCTCTTGTTTTGGTTCCTCTGCTGGTCGGTCTCGTGAGAGATTGGAATATGGAACAAAAGATTCTTTGTTGAATGCCTGTATTTTTGAGAATTGGGGTGATATTTTTAACGAGGAAGGAAAATCTGCATAAGCTCGATCGCGCCAGAGCGAAAAATAATTAGCCGTTAAAAATCAGAGGCAATCAGATGCGTTACGCAAGGTCGATCGTCTTAGCAGAATTGGTGATGAGGCTGGTGGGACTGGCACAGACGATCGCGCAGACTAGAGTTACAGGACGACTTGTCGAGGTCGCCAGAGTTTCTTTGTTGTAGGAGAACGGTCAAATGCTCTTTAAAGTAAAGTCGGTGGGACTGGCTGTTGTACTGCTAGTCAGTGTTGGCATGATGCCCAATCGTATGTTAGATGCGCTGGGGGGACAAGCAATCGCGCAGGAAAAAACGAGTGAGTCTTTACCAATTGGGCCACTCTGTAATTTGCCGCCACAGTTTACGCTGGTGGGGCATTTGAGTCCGGTGACGGCAATGGTGGTGAGTGCGGATAGCAAAACACTAGTGAGTGGCGACCGAGGCGGAATTGTCAATGTTTGGAGTCTGGAGACGGGGCAATTGCTTCATAGGCTAGCGGCTTATCCTGGAGCGGTCAAAGCAATTGCCATTACCCCTGATGGTAAGAGTATCGTAAGCGTCAATCCACTTGAGCAATATCAAAAAGATGATATTGCCATCAAAGTTTGGAATCTTCAGACGGGTGAACTGATTCAGTCTTTGACAAAGACGCAGGGCACAACTCAGACTCTAAATAGTCTGGATGATCAAACTCTTATTCGTATTAGCGAAACGGGCGAAGACTATTCATATGAAGTTAAAATTGAATTCTTAAATCGGAGTAATGGAAGCACTGTTCAATCAGGTGCCCTGATGACTAGCAGTGGGCAGAGAGAAAATGGGACGTTGCTATCAACTCAAGATACGAAGCAAGAGAAATCTGCAACTGTTAGTGTAAGTGAAGATGGCTGGATAGATCTTAGCTTTAGTTTTACTTCACTTCAAGAGCTAAAACCAAAAAAAAAGCTATGTATTTTAGCGACTCCAGGAGTTATCCAAAACATCATTTTCAGTTCGGACAGTCAGAAGCTGATTATTGCGACACAAAGAATTAAAGTCTTAGCACTTAATCAAACCCCTATAAAGAATAATCAATCAGAGCAGACAACAAAAATCCAACACCTGGAACGTTTAGGTTTAGATAAGCTCAAGCGAAAGCAATATTACTCTGCAAGGCAACATTTCTGGCAAGCGTTTGAATTGAGTCTTCAATCAACTGATGAGCAAAATCAGGTAGATGCCTTGTACAACATTGCAGAAGCTTACTATATGGAGTGTCAGGTTGGATTTAACAGGTGTCGTGTTAACCCTCAACAGTTGTATAAATTGGTTTTACCTTATTTGAGAAGAAAGGGAGATCTAACTCGTTCAACTATTGCCTTTAACAGAATTAATTTGCAGGAAAAAGAGGACCGGCGTGGTGAGGTGAGAGAATCATATCAAGAGGCTCTAAAGAAGTATAGACTACTTGATAATCGCAGAGCAGAAGCAGATACACTAACGAAAATAGCCTTAGTAGATCGCGCAAGCGACCAAGAGTCTTTACTTAAGCAAGCGCTCAAGCTTTATCGCAAAGTTGGTGAGCGCAAAGGTGAGATAGAGGTTTTGCAAGCTCTAGGGCTATTTTATTCTCGCATGGTACAAGATAAAGATAACAGGCGCATTGGACTGAGAACTTCTGAGGCCATCATTCATCTTCAAGCAGCCGTCAAATTGAGCCGGGAGCTTGACGATCGCTTTTTAGAAAGCTCTATTCTATTGGATTTGGGTGATGCGTACCGTTGGGGTAGACAGTACTCTCAAGCGTTAGCTTCTTATCAATCGTCACTCAATATCCGCCGTAGTTTGGGTGATGATACAGGAGAGGACATTCTGTTATATCGAACTGCCCAAACACTTCGCAATCTAGGGCAGTATCAGCTAGCTTTGGAGAACTATCAAAAAGCTTTGTCTGTCTGTAGTTTAAGAGAAGATAAATGCTTAGGTAGTGGTCGAGAGTACCATCTAAGCGGTATGGGTGTATCTATTTCCCAAGAGATTGGAGAAGTTTATTTCACTCTTAAACAATACTATAAAGCATTAGATTACTTTCAGCAAAAAGGGGGTTATGGCTTGTGGGGATGGGAAGATTATAAAAATCTTGGAATCACTTATGAGAATTTAGGAAACATTGATTTGGCGTTGAAATATTTCGGCAAAATTCTAGACAGTAGAGGTCCAGGATGTGGCGATGGAGATGTAGCAGATGCAACGATTGTTGAAGCAGTTCGTCAAGATATTGCAATGGGAAATGATGGAGGTGAATGTCAGGGCTACCGAGAAACTTGGATTCCATCTCTGAGTATAGCCACATTTCATACGGCAGAAATTTATCGTAGAAGAGGAGAATACAGTCGAGCGATAGAGATGTACAAGAACAGCTTGGCTAAATTCGGAAAACGGGCAGCCATTTTAAACAATCTAGGTACTTTATATAAAGCTCAAGGAGATTATGATAAAGCACTGAAAATATATCGGGAAGCTTTGTGGCTTCGCCGTGGGGGTGGAAACTATTCTGTTGACAAAGATCCCTATGGAGAAGCTGTCAGCTTAAACAACATTGGCGAGATTTACCGTAGGCAAGGTCAGTATTCTAAATCTTTAGAGACCTATCAACAGTCTCTCAAAATTTTTAGAAATCTCGCCAGTTCCCTCACTGCTGCTCAAGCAACAATAACTCCTTTTCAAGACATCGATACCGTTCGTAAAGGAGAAGCCTCTGTTATGCACAACTTTGGCAGCGTGTATTATGACTTAGGACAATATGAAAAAGCACTTGATTTTTATAACCAGTCTCTTACCACTAGCAAAAGTTTAGACGATAAAGCATCACAAGGGCGATCGCTCAGCAACATCGGTCTAGTCTACGAAGCTCAAAAGTATTACTCAAAAGCGCTAGAAGTTTACCAGCAAGCACTCATAGCTCGAAGAGATGCAGAAGATCGCCCCGGCGAAGCTGCCACTCTCAACAACATCGGCTTAGTCCACATCAAGATGAATCAGTCCCACCTGGGCATTGAACCCCTTCAGCAAGCCCTCACCATTTTTCAAAAACTCGAAGATAAAGCTAGTGAAGCCAACACCTTGGATAGCTTAGGCACCCTGTACACTACCGTCGGACAGTATAGCCAAGCCCTGACCAGCTACCAAAACGCTCTTCGCTTGATCAAAGAAGCGAATCTTCCGCCCCTAGAAGGTGTCATTCTCAGTCATCTGGGCAATATGCTCGTACAAGATAGTCAGCCTGCACTGGCAATTGTTTTCTACAAACAGTCCGTCAACATCCGCCAAACCATTCGCCAAGACCTTCGCATTCTCCCCCGCGAGTTACAAGAATCCTACACAGAAACCGTAGCTGTCACCTATCGCAACCTCGCCGATCTCCTGATTGAACAAGGGCGCATTGGAGAAGCCCAACAAGTCTTAGAACTGCTCAAAGTTCAAGAACTGAATGACTACACTCGCACCACTCGCACCGACAACACTTCTCAGAGCATTGCGCTCGATCGCTCCGAAGAAGCCATTACTAAGGCGCACACCACGCTGATTGCTTTTGCTCAAGACATTCAAAACTGCTCCGACGATCTCCCTTGTGCCAATAGCGATCGCCTGCCCAAACTAATCGAGCAGCGCAAACAACAAAACATTGCCTTCGCCAACCTGGTCAAAACCCTGGAAGCCCAACTCAAAGAACGGAGCGAAAAAGATGTCGCCTTCATCAACCCCAACGACCCCAACAATGACTTCCGCCGCCGCGCCGAAGAAATCCTCAACAGTCAACCTGGAACACTGCTGATTTATCCGCTAGTTCTAGAAGACAAAATGTGGTTGCTGGTCGGCAGCGCAGGCCCCGTCTTCACCCGCTACGAAGTCAAAGTCAGCCAAAAAGAACTTGCCGAAACTATCCTTCAGTTTCGCACTGAAATGAAACGCTGTGAAACCTCAACTTGCACAAAAGCAGACACCGATCGAGTCAAGCAAATTAGCCAGAAACTCTATCAGTGGATGTTTCCCGAAAAGCTGCAAAAAGAACTGCAAGCCAACATCAAACAACCGATTCAAAACCTCGTCTTTGCCCCCGATCGCGCCACCCGCTACATTCCAATGGGCGCACTGTTTGACGGCAAGCAATATTTGATCGAACGCTACACCGTCTCCACGATCGTCGCCGCCAGCAAAACCGACGCTGGAGCCAAACTTCCCGCCCAGCCCAAAGTTCTCGCAATGGGATTATCTGATGCCGTTCCTGGATTCAACGCCCTGCCTGGCGTGCCCTCCGAACTAGATGCGATCGTCAAAACCACAAATCCCAAAGACCCGCACGGCATCTTTCCAGGCGACGAATTTCTCAACCAAACCTTCACCAGATCCAAGTTACAAATCCGACTACAACAGCACCAAATTTTGCACCTCGCGACCCACGGCAAGTTTGTTCCCGGAGCGATCGAGAACTCTTTTCTGGTGTTGGGTGATGGCAATCCCTTCAAAATTCCCGACATTCAAGAGCTAGATGGTTTGCCAGGGGTGCATTTAGTCGTGCTGTCTGCCTGCGAAACTGCCCTGGGCGATCGCCGCGAACAAGATGGCATCGAAATCGCCGGAATCAGCAATGCGTTTCTACAGCGCGGAGCCAAGTCAGTGATTGCCTCCCTCTGGCAAGTCAATGATCCCAGTACTAGCCTTTGGATGCAGCGATTTTATCAAAATCTTGCTAACGGCAACCTCACAAAGAGCAAAGCCATGCAGCAAGTACAACTCGATTTTCTTAAGGGCAAAGTTACTCTTAAAGAATTACAAAACTTTCGAGCCAGTGGCGGTCGCTATGTTGAAGGTGGTGGACAACTCGACTTAACTCACCCCTACTACTGGGCCCCCTTCATTCTGATCGGCAATGGGCTGTAATGCTGACTGAGTGAGTCAAAAAGGACTTGTTAAATTTGAGACGATCGATTTAAGCTCTTCACAAAGAGAATTCTCTTAAAACACTCTATAGGAACAACCACAACAATGAAACGCTTACTACTCGGTATGCTGTTAGCTGGTAGCTTTTGGCTCACGGGCGATCGACTTTTTCCTTCACCTAACAACTCTGCCAGTGCCCAAACTGAAGACTTGTTCTACTTCTACCAGGGAAAGCGCATTCCTTTGAGTTTGAGATCTGATGCGATCGCCGTTACCTTTAACACTGTTCGTACTCGTGGAGACAGCCGCCCAGCTTACCTGAAACTTCAAGATACTCTGCAAAAAGCAGGCACTCGTGGCGGTATTGCTGTTCAGGTTATGCCGTTGGGAGAAACCTACGCGATCGTCAAGTTGCCAACCGGATTTCGAGGAGTAAACACGATCACTCAGGAAATTCAGCAACAGCCTTACATTCAAACAACCCTTCCGGTTCTGACCCGTTCTGATCGCCAGGATACGATCGTGTTGCCTAACCAGATCATTGTTAGCTTTCAGCCCGGACTTTCTCAACAGCAGCAACAGAAGATTCTGAGCGATCGCAATTTAGAAATCATTCGACCGTTGCGCTTCAGTCAAGACCGATACTTGGTGAAATCTAGAACCACGGACGGTACAAGCATTCTTACGGTATCTAATCAACTTAGCCAAACTCAAGGAGTCCGATCGGCAACGCCCAACTTCGTGCAATCTTTGCCCAGTCTCCAGCAAACTAAAAATCTTTCTGACTTTGAATCGACTCCAGGATTTGACCGCTCCCCTAATTCATCGCGTCGCCCTAGTTCCCCTTTTCTGGCAAGTAGCTTACTGGGCTTTCAGTGGCACCTCAACAGCTTGCCCTTAAAACAATGTTTGAACGATCGCAAGTTTGAATTTCCTGATTTAGTGGATTGTCTAAACAAACCGATGACTACTAAAAAGTCTGCACCGCCGCGATCGGATTTGCGCGTCCCGGAAGCCTGGAAAAAGAGCAAACAGGGGCAAGGAGTGGTAGTTGCAGTGATTGATAGTTTAATCCAGTGGGATCATCCTGACCTCGCCAAAAGTTTGTATAAGGTGACTGCGACTGATAAATGCCCTAATGAGGTTTATGGTTGGGATTTTAGCTCAGAAGTTTCTCCAAGTAATAGTTCTGATCCCTGTAAGGTGGGTGATTCTGACACTCGTGCTGATGCAACGGAAGTAGCCAGCCTGCACCAAAAGCTAGCAGATTCCTTCCTCCTCTCAGATGCCGAACTGCTGAAGCGCTATCCCAACGATGCGGCAGAAATTCGGCAAAATAATTCAGGCGCAACAAACCAACAAATTGCTCAGAAGTTGCGGAATCTCATTCGAGGGGATCAAGTTGGATCAGAGTTTCATGGCACCTGGGTTTCTGGTGTGATTGCGGCTCAACCAGGTAACTCACAAGGAGCGATCGGCGTTGCCCCCAAAGCAAAAATTCTGCCTGTGCGAGCAATGGGACTCAACAACCGTTTTTCGTCACTTGCTTACATTGAGGCGCTAAAGTATGCAGCAGAGAGAGGGGCAGATGTCATTAATATCAGTCTGGGTGGGCAAGCTCCAACGGATGGAGAAGTAGAGACGATCGCAGAAATTTTCGAGGCACATCCCCATTTGGTAATTGTTGCCTCTGCGGGCAATGAAGACTCTGATCAGCCCGACTTTCCAGCGGCTGTGTCAGGAGTAATTTCTGTGGCAGCGACTAATTTCGGAGGCAATCGCGCCCCCTACAGCAATTACGGAAGCACTCTGACGATCGCTGCCCCTGGGGGTGATCTGTCTTCTGGATGGCCAGGCGGCATCCTTACAACGGGCGGCACCTGGCTACCAGTCCTCTGGCGTGGAATCCCCGACCCGACTGCTCGATGGGCACCGACTTTCGATCGCGTCGGGCAATACTGGTGGGTGCAGGGAACTTCGTTTTCGGCTCCGGCAGTATCGGGCGTGGTAGCATTAATGAAAGGTGAAGATTCACAGCGACGATTGACGCGGGATCAACTAACCGCCATTCTAAAATCTACAGCAAGCAATGATCTTCTGAATGTCTCGACTGAAGATGAGAAACGCTATCGATCGCTAAAATCCAACGCGATTCCCATGAAGAAATACTTCTTTGGCAATGGATTGGTGAATGCAGAAGCGGCTGTGGAGGGAGTGCAGCGATCGATTAAGTGATAGAGATTCGCAATCGTCAGGCAATGCTCACGGACAGCATCCTCAACTATTAAATTGAGGTGAATTCATATCAATTGGAGAGGTGAAGTAGCCGATTGTTATCGCTTTGCATAACCTCTGAACGTGGGAGCGATAGAACATTAGAGCGACGATCGACACCAGGAAGTCTCCTGGACATTGACAATCTGTGCGATCAAACAACAATCAACCTTTGGAATCTTACAGGAGATCATCATGAAACGCTTTATCAGTTTAATGGTTGCAGTCGCAACAACGCTGGCGATTTCGACACAATTAGTTTTAGCGCAGTCGAAACCAAATACATCCGGCGATGCGCGGGTGAAAGCAGCCTTGGAAAAGTTGGGATGGAAGTATGAGATAGATCGAGATGGCGACTACAAACTGGTGATGGATCTGGAAGGGCGCTCTCAGGTAGTGTTTTTGATGTCTGATACGAATGAACTGGGTGAGATGGAGATTCGAGAAGTTTCTTCTCCAGGCTATGTAACGAATCAGCCACTCTCGGCTGAAGTTGCAAATCAACTGCTGGCAGATAGCGCCCGCAAGAAGTTGGGAGCCTGGCAGGTGGTGAAGGGTGATAAAAGCTATGTGGCAGTTTTTAGCACCAAAGTGAATGCAAATAGTAAACCAGATGAGTTGGCAGCAGCGGTGGCTGTAACTGTGAAAAGTGCTGATGCAATGGAGAAGTCATTGACCAACAAGGATGATCTTTGAAGCAGTTGGAAATGACTCAATAGCGTACTTTAGAATTTTGGCACGATCGCGCTTTGCTAACCCAGATCATTTTCCAGCCAGGTTGTGAGGTCGGCGATCGTGCCAAAGTCTAGCAGTGCTTCACTGAGGGCTTCGAGTTGGGGAAGTGGGAGCGATCGGACTTGGGCTTGCAATTCTAAATTCATGGCTCCGACCTGCCGCTCTAGCTGTCGCAAAATCAGGGCAGAGGCTTCTTCCTGTCGTCCTTCCTGGCGACCTTCCTCCCGTCCTTCTTGCCGTCCTTCTGCTTTCGCTTCTTGATAAACGCGGGTTTGCTGTAGGTTCAGTCCGAGCATGGTTTCAATCTCCTGCCTTGATGAATCGGTGAATTTGTAGACTAAGATCGTGGCGATCATGTCCATTATGACGCGAGATTGTTGGGGATCTAAGTTTGCCTGTTGCGATCGTGCCAAGAGTTCTCTTGCAGCTTGCGGGGCTTGGGGTTCGTCTACGGTGGTCAGCACCATGAGAGCAACGCCCAGAGGCAGGGTTTGAATCTCGCCTAATTCATCCAGGAAAATGCGATCGACTTGTTGACTTTGCAATAGGGCGCGATAAGGATGGGTGTGGGTTTGCTCGGTCTGGCGAGTGGGATAGATGACAACGGCTTGCCAGTCACAAAAGCGGGAGCGGTTGCGGTAGAAGTAGAGGAAGGATTCTCCAAACAGGCGTTCGTAGAGGGTTTCGTCGCGTTGAAACTGCACTTCGCAGAAGAAGACGATGCCGGGTGGGTCGGTGTCTGGGGGCAGGAAAACGCCATCGATTTCAAAGGTCGGTTCTTTGACGGCAACGGAGTCAAAGCGGTAGTTTTGGGCGTTGGGGGGTGGGTGGTCGAGCAGGTCAAAGAGCAGGTCTGGCGCTTGGGCAAAGAGTTTGTAGAAGATGGAATCACGACGCATTGAAAGATGGGCGATGAATCAGTGAGGTAATTGTACGATACAGAGTGGGCAAGTGAAGTGGGTTAGCCGTTTCCGTAATGTCAATTGGATCGAACAGTCGATCCCTCCAGTGTTGTCAGAGGTCAGAATTTGAAATGGGAAACAAAGGACTTTTGGCAATGCCCGTAGTTTTCAGGAAACGAGGTGATATTTTTAACGAGGAAGGAAAATTTGCATAAGCTCGATCGCGCCAGAACGATCAATAGTTAATCGTCAAGAATTAGAGGCAAGTAGATGCGTTACGGAAGGTCGATCGTCTTAGCAGGATTAGTGATGGGGCTGGTGGGGCTGGCTCCGCTAGTAGGGTTGGTGGGAAGAGCGCAGACCATAGCGCAAACAGCAGAACCGCGCAAGGCGGAGGCAGACCGACTATTGCAGCAAGGCATCCAACAATATGAGGTGAGCCAGTTTGAAGCAGCACTCCAGTCTTGGCAGCAAGCATTGGTGATGTATCGTGAACTCAAAGACCGACGGGGCGAAGGACAATCCCTCGGCAATCTGGGACTTGCTTATCAATTTCTCGGCAACTATGCAAAAGCGATCCAGTATCACGAGCAGAGTTTAGCCATTGCCCGTGAACTCAAAAACCGAAGAGGCGAAGGAGCAGCCCTCGGCAATCTGGGACTTGCTTACTATTCGCTCGGCAACTATGCAAAAGCGATCAAGTATTACGAACAGTATTTAGCCATTGCCCGTGAAATCAAAAACCGACTAGGTGAAGGAAATGCCCTTGGAAATCTGGGACTTGCTTACCAATCGCTTGGCGACTATGAAAAAGCGATTCAGTATCAGGAGCAGAGTTTAGCCATTGCTCGTGAAATCAAAGATCGACGGGGCAAAGGAGTAGCCCTCGGCAATCTGGGACTTGCTTACCAATTTCTCGGCAACTATGAAAAAGCGATTCAGTATCAAGAGCAAAGTTTAGCCATTGCCCGTGAGATCAAAGACCGCTTGAGCGAAGGAGCATCCCTCGGCAATCTGGGAAATGCTTACAGTTTGCTTGGCAACTATGCAAAAGCGATCAAGTATCTGGAACAGACTTTAGCCATTGCTCGTGAGATCAAAGATCGATGGGGCGAAGGAGTAGCCCTCAGCAATCTGGGAGTTGCTTACCAATTTCTCGGCAACTATGCAAAAGCGATCGAGTATTATGAACAGCATTTAGCCATTTCCCGTGAAATCAAAGACCGAGAAGGAGAAGGACTTACTCTCAGCAACATTGGTAGTACACTGAAAAAGCAAGAACAATCAGATTTGGCAATCGTTTTCTACAAACAATCAGTGAACGTTAGAGAATCTATTCGTCAAGACAATCGCCCTCTCTCTCGTGACCTCCAAGCCTCCTATACCGAAACCGTCGCTAGAACCTATCGTAATCTTGCCGATCTGCTGCTCTCTCAAGGTCGAGTTCTTGAAGCCCAACAAGTTCTCGAACTGCTCAAAATCCAGGAATTGCGAGACTTCACCCGTGACACCCGCGCTGGCGGCAAAACCAACGGCAGTCCCCTCAACCCCCTCGAACAACCCATCCCCGCCGCCTACAACGACAAAATCGACCTTGGTAGCCGACTCACCCAATGCGAACAAACCAAATGCGCCCAACGCTCCCAACTGATCGCCCAACGAGAGGAAGCCAATCAAAAATTTACTGCCCTCGTCGATCGCCTCAAAAAACTCCTGCGTAACCAGGAAATCAAAGACCCCGCCCAACTACAAAACGATCGCTTCACCCTTGCCGCCCAAAAAGTCATTCTTGCCAACCCCACCACCAAAACCGTCCTCGTCTATCCTCTCGTCCTTGATGACAAACTCTGGCTCGTCTGGGGGAGCCAAGCCGGAAAATCAGGCATCGTCTTCGACAGCAAAGCCATCCCTGTCAGCCGCAAAGACCTCTCTGCCAAAGTTGGTGAACTGCAAACCCTCCTCAGCGATCGCAACAGCAACCCCAAACAACTTCAACAGGTCAGCCAACAACTTTACCAGTGGCTCATCGATCCCATTCGCAAACAATTGGACGACAACGGTGTGAAACAGATTGTGTTTTCGCTCGATCGTGCCACCCGCTACATCCCAATGGCTGCCCTGCACGACGGCAAACAATACCTGGTTGAAAACTTCGCCATTTCCACCATCCTCACTGCCGAAATCGACACTCAGGACAGACTTTCCGCCAACCTTCAGGATGATCCTGTATTAGGACTGGGACTCACCCAAGCCGTTCCAGGCTTTAATGCACTCCCTGCGGTGAAGAGCGAAATTGATGGCATCATTCGTCATACTGCCCGCCCCCAAGACCCAAACGGCATCTATCCCGGACTGGAACTGTTTGACCTCGACTTCACTGAAACCGTTCTGCGCGAAAAGGTTGCCGACTATCGCATCCTGCACATCGCCACCCACGGTAGTTTTGTCCCCGGCAACCCCGAAGATTCCTTCCTCGTTCTAGGTAACGGTAAAAGACTCAGCATTCCCAGCATCAAGAGTATGACTTCCCTTGCTAACACTCACCTGGTTGTCTTGTCTGCCTGCGAAACGGGCAAAGGCGGCGTAGACAAAGAAGGACTGGAAGTAGCAGGCATTGGGCATTACTTTCTCCTCAGTGGTGCAAAATCTGTGATGGCTTCTCTCTGGCTCGTCAACGACCCTGCAACTAGCTTACTAATGCAGCAGTTCTACCAGAACTTAGCAACGGGCAAGATGACCAAAACAGAAGCTTTGCGACAAGTTCAAATCAATTTCATCAAAGGTAAACTCACTACCCAAGATACTACCGATCGGGCGGGAGGGAGACGCGCGATCGAAGGACAACTGCCCATTGATTCCCTGGCTCATCCTTACTACTGGGCACCGTTCATTCTAATTGGTAATGGACTATAAAATCGATGATATCAAAGCAATTCAACGGCTGGCACGTAGTACCTGTTCTGCTACTAAGTTCATGTCAGGAAACAAAGGAGAGCCGATCGCCTGACTGCCCTGAAAAACCTGCTCCTCATACAAACCATTCACCCATTGCAGCACGGTTACTTTTTGGGCGATCGGGTCTACAATCCAGTACTCCAGAATCTGTCGCCCTGCATACTCTGTGCGTTTGTAACGATAATCTCGATCTTCTTGCTTGGGGCTAACCACTTCCACTACCAGCAACGGCGGTGGCATATCGTGGGTAATCAGAGATTGCTTTGCTCCTTCCAGCGCGATCGCCGCTTCCTCGGACAGCACAATTAAATCTGGTTCCCGTGCCGTAGCTTTTGACCCACTCACGGCTATTTGTGTCTTCATGGCGATCTGCTTCTCAGGAATACCTAGTTGAATAAATTGGGTCAGCAAAAAGATCGCAATTTGGATGTTCAGACGGCTTTCGGGTGGCATGGCGATCAGTTCTCCATTGACCAGTTCATGACGGGTATCGCTGCCATCGTCATAGGTCAGATACTCCTCAAGGGTCATGGGTTTTGTGGTGGTGGTCATGGCATTCACCTGCTGTGCGTTGAGTCGGTATCGATCTGTCTGGGATATTTTTATCATATCGGTTAAGCATGACCTGTAGTTTTGGAAACGGGTAGGGTTGGCGCAGACTGTAGCGCAGGCAGCAGAACCATGCATCAACACCTGAGTAGAGATAGTGTGATTGCCTGATCTCGCACGCTCTTTGCTCTAGCTTTCAGTCTCAGGTGGTGAATCGAAGTTAAGGCGCACCCCTTCGTAAATAGCATCGACTTCAACTTCAATGTCTAAACTTTGCAGTGCCAAAACTTCGCCTGCCTCATAGGGTGTGTAGAGCCACATTCGACCTTCGCCCCGCCGAAAATATTCAACAGAGACTCGTGTGGTATCGATCAGCACATATTCTTGGAGACTAGAAAGGGCACGATAGGACTTAAACTTATCCCCTCGATCGTAGTCGCGGGTGCTAGGAGAAAGCACTTCGACAATCAGCGTTGGGCTAGCGATAGCATCTTGGGCGGCGAGGTCTTGAGGGTGACAACTGACGACGAGATCAGGGTAGAAGTAAGCATTGATCCGAGCCACATTAACCTTGGCATCGGCAACAAAGGCGCGACAGCCTTTCTGCTGGAGTTGGGGACGGAGGGAACTATACAGATTTAATGCTAGTTGGTTGTGGGGGAGGGTTCCACCGCTCATGGCGAGAACTTTCCCGTCGAGGTATTCGTGGCGAGTTTCTTGCTGGGCTTCCCAAGTCAGATAGGCTTCGGCAGTCATTTTTGGCGGTTGAGTTGCTGCAATCATGGCGACCAGAGAATGAGGTAGCTTTATTATAGCGATCGCATGACTTCCCATTGTCTAACTGGTATGATTGATCGCGGTTTTGAAAATATTTTCTACATTCGCAAAGCTGAAATAACGCGATCGATCCACTGTCAGCGGCTTTGTCGTGTGGGTTGGGAATGGGAAACAAAAGATTTTTGACAATGCTCATCGTTTTCAGGAAACGAGGTGATATTTTTAACGAGGAAGGAAAATCTGCATAAGCTCGATCGCGCCAGAGCGAGAAATAATTAGCCGTGAAAAATCAGAGGCAATCAGATGCGTTACGGAAGGTCGATCGTCTTGGCAGGATTGGTGATGGGGCTGGTGGGGCTGGCTCCGGTAGTAGGACGAGTAGGGCTGGCGCAGACCGTAGCGCAGACCGCAGAACCGCGCAAGACAGAGGCAGACCGACTATTGCAGCAGGGTATCCAACAGTTTCAGGTGAGCCAGTTTGAAGCAGCCCTTCAGTCGTGGCAACAAGCATTGGTGATGTATCGTGAGATCAAAAACCGACTAGGAGAAAGAAACGCCCTCGGCAATCTGGGACTTGCTTACCAATTTCTCGGCAATTATACAAAAGCGATCGAGTATCACGAGCAGAGTTTAGTACTTGCACGGGAAAGAAAAGATCGATTTGAAGAGTACAATGAATTAGGTAATTTAGGAAGTGCTTATTTGTCCCTTAGTAAGAATGATAAAGCGGTTGAGTATTACGAACAGGGGCTAACAATTGCGCGGGAATTAAAAGATCGAAAAGGGGAAGGGGCAATTTTAGGTGATTTGGGACTTGCTTACAATGCTCTCGGTAACGATACTAAAGCAATTCAGTGTCAGGAGCAAAGTTTAAAGATAGCTCGCGAAATTGAGAATCGGAAAGGGGAGGGACAATCGCTGGCTGGGTTGGGAATCGTTTCCCAATCTCTTGGAAACTACACCGAAGCAATTGAATACTACGAGCAAAGTTTAACAATTTTTCGGGAAATCAAGGAAAAACAAGGCGAAAAAAATATACTGCCTCGTCTAGGCACTGCTTACTACGATCTTGGTATCTATACCAAAGCGATTAAATCTTATGAGCAAAGCTTACAGCTTGCCTACGAACTCAATGATAGACAAATTGAAAGGCAATCACTAGTTGGTTTGGGAAATGCTTACCAATCTTTGAGCAACTATAGCAAGGCAATCGAGTACCATAAACAAAGCCTGTCAGTCTCTCGGGAAATCAAAGATCGGCGGGGTGAAGGACAGGCGTTAAACAATCTTGGGCTTGCCTACGATGCACTTGGAAAGTACGATGAGTCAATTAAATACTACGAACAGGGCTTGATAATTGTTAGGGAAGTTAGAGATAGAGAGATTGAAGGAAAACTGCTGGGAAATTTGGCAAATGCTTACAATTCCATAGGAAATTATACTAGATCGATTGAGTATCACGAGCAGAGTTTAATGATCGCTCAGGAAATTGAAAACCGAAAGGGGGAAGGAGCATCACTAAGTAGTTTAGGAACTACTTACCTATATCTTGGCAACTATGCTAAAGCAATTGAGTATTACGAGAAAGGGTTAGCAATTCTGCGGAAAATCAAACATCGACGAGATGAAGGAGTAGTACTAGGTAACTTGGGATCTGCTTATCAATTGCTTGGCAACCATACCAAAGCGATTGAATATTATGAGCAGCGTTTAGCAATTGCTCGAGAAATCAAAAATCGAGAAGGTGAAAGTCAATCATTAGGTAATTTAGGAAATGTTTACTTGATTCTCGGCAACTATACCAAGGCAATCGAATATCACGAGAAGGGATTGGCAATTGCCCGGAAAATCAAATATCGAAAAACGGAAGGACAATTATTGCTCAATTTGGGAAATGCTTACCGCTCCCTCGGTAATAATGCCAAAGCAATTGCGTATTACGAGCAAAGTTTGGAAATTGCCCAAGAAATCAAACACCGGGACGGTGAAAGGCTTGCTCTCAACAACATTGCTTCAGTGTTACAAAATCAAAAGCAACTAGATTTAGCAATTGTTTTCTACAAGCAATCTGTAAACGTTCTCGAAACCATCCGTCAAAGTACTCGCCCACTCTCCCGCGACCTGCAAGCCGCTTACACTGAATCTGTTGCCTTCACCTACCGAGATCTTGCCGATCGCCTACTTCAACAAAATCGCATCGTCGAAGCCCTGCAAGTGCTTGATCTGCTCAAAGTGCAAGACCTGCAAGACTTTCTTAAAGATGCTAGAGGCAAAACTCTCACTCCCAAAGGATTAGACTTGCTGCCCCAAGAAGCTACCATTCTGCAAACATTCAATTCATCAAAACAATCGCTGAATACCTTCCTGCAAAGTCCAACGGTTCAGGCTCAGGTGAAAAGCCTTCAACAAACTGCCGCTCAACAAAATCTGTCTCTGCCAGCCTATCAAGACTTGCAAGTTCGGATTAGAAAATTGGGTAAAAATGTCGCACTGTTCTATCCGCTGATCCTCGACGATCGCCTCGAACTCGTCGTCCTGACGAGCGATCGTCCCCCCATTCGTAAACCCGTCCCCATTTCTCGCCAACAACTCGAAACCGAAGTCAAAACCTTTCGTCAACAACTACAAGCCCGATCGCCCCTGATCAAACAACCTGCCCAACGGCTTTATCAATCTCTGATTCGGCCCATCGAAGGTGAATTAAAAGCTGCCGGAGTTGAAACGATCGTCTATGCCCCTGACAGCAGCCTGCGCTATGTTCCCCTCGCCGCACTGTACGACGGCAACCAATGGCTCGCCCAACGCTATCAAATCAACTACCTCACCGCCCTCGCGCTCACCCCTCTCGACCAACCTGCGACGCAAACTCCCCAGGTTCTTGCAGGCGCAGTCACCAAAGAATATAGCCCGATCGTCAACGGTCAGAAATATCCCTTCCCTGCCCTCAACCAAACTCAGCCCGAAGTCGAACAAATCGCCCAACTCTATCCCAATACTCAAGTACTGATCGACGATCGTCTCAACCGTCCCGCTCTCGAAACTAACCTGGAGCGCAGCACGATCGTTCACCTCGCAACCCATGCCTCCTTTGTTTCCGGCAGCCCTGACCAATCCTTCATTCTGTTGGGTGATGGCAGCACTCTCAGCCTGCGTGACCTCAGTACTCTCAAACTCCCCAATGTTTCTCTCTTTGTTCTTAGCGCCTGCGAAACTGCCCTCGGCGACAAACTCGGCAACGGCATCGAAATTTTTGGCTTTGGCTATCAGCTACAGCGCAATCAAGTTCGCGCCTCTCTAGCGTCACTCTGGCAAGTCAGCGATGGCGGGACTCAAGTGTTGATGAATCGGTTTTACGATCAACTCAAGCAGGGCAGAACAGTTGCTAAAGCAATGCAGCAAGCCCAACAAGACTTTCTCGATCGCAAAGTGACTCCCCAAGAAATGCAGCAGATTCGCGCCAGTGGCAAACCTTATATAGAAGGAGGAACTCCTACCGATCTCACCCATCCCTACTACTGGGCACCGTTCATTCTGATTGGCAATGGATTGTAGGAATTTTGCATAAGTTCTCTCAGTCAGAGCGATAGAAAAGAAAGTGCTACTCGCCAGGAGAACTGAACCGATGAAGCTGAAACAGTTGGGTCTGAGTCTGGTTGCCTTACTGACGATCGCGACCTTTCCCGTCCAGGCAACGCCATCTTCTCCCAGTCCTACTATGACATCGGAATCGACTTCAGAACGGCAAGCAGAATGCTTACTGCAACAGGGAATCGACTATCTGAAGAATCACCAGTTCAGTGAAGCGTTGCCGCCTTTGCAGCGTGCCTTAGTTCTCTATCAAACGGCTCACGATCGTCCCGGTGAAGCTACGACTCTAAAAGCTTTGGGCATGGCTCATCAGCAGTTGGGTAATACCGAACAAACGATCGCGCTTTTGCAAAGATTATTGCCCCTGACAGCAGAATTGGGCGACCTGTCTACACAGCAATGGTCAGCCAGTCAGCTTGGTGAGATTTACCTGTCGTTGGGTCAGTATGAGAATGCGATCGAGGTTCTCAAGCAGAATCTGACCCTGGCACGTCAGTTAAACCTACCCTGGGAAGCAGGAACAACGCTCAATGAGATTGGGCTTGCTTACATGGCGCTGGGGAACTATCCGAAAGCAATTCCCTACTTACATCAATCGTTGGCGATCGCACGAACCCTCAAAGATCCAGAGGCAATCCTGCCGACGTTAGCAAATTTGGGCGATGCTTACTCATTTTTGGGCGAGTATGGCAACGCGATCGAGTCCTATCAGCAAGCCATTTCAGTTGCACAGACACTCAAAGCGCGATCGGCTGAAGGACTGTTGTTTGCGAGTTTGGGCATGGCTTACAAAGCTGCTGGCAAGCCGACTCAGGCGATTGATGCGTTACAAAAAAGCTTGTCGATTTTGCAAGAGGTGGGTGATCAGAACACAGCACGGACAGTTCAAGAAATGCTAGACGGATTGAATCAAGCGATCGTTCGTACCTTCTGAGTCGGACTGCATCATGACTTGAGAGGTTTTTAGTTAAGCTGCTCTGCAAACTCGATGAACGAAGAAACAGCGATCGCTTGGCGCAAAAATCCCTTGAGAACAGCCGCATCAGTTACAGTCGCTAACTGCTGAACGATCGTCTCTGGCACAGTTCCAAATCTCGTAGATAAAATTTCGACAATAGATTCTTTCAAGCCTTCTACCAGTCCTTCTTCCAGGGCTTCCTCTCGGACTTCCTGGAAGTATCTGGTTTGGCGTAATTCTTTGGCGAATCCTAACATTGTTTCCACCTCTTCTCGGCTCAAACGACTGAACTTATAGACCATGATAGTGGATATCGCCTGGATGAGCGTGGCTTGAGAAAGCCCATCGGTTGACTCTGCTTGGCTGGCACGGCGAATCAGCGATCGTGCTTGCTCTGGTGCAGTTTGTTCTGGTTCTACAATCAGGCGTATCACACTGAGGCTCAAGGGCAGTTGACTGATTTCTCCAAGTTCATCTAGATACACCTGCACGACTTTGGCACTGTCGAGGAGAACTTGATAAAGGGGTGAGGGAGGCGGCTGGATGCTGCGTTGCGGGTAAATCAGGATGCCTTGCCAGTCTGCGGTGTTGGGATACTGACGAAGGTAAAGAAACAGTTCGCCAAAGAAGCGGTGGTAGAGGGCTGAGTCGGATTGGAATTGAACTTCGGTAAATAGAACCGTCTGGTCGCTGGCGTTAGGTTGGGGAAGCAAGACTCCATCAATCCGAAAGGCGGTTTGTTTGAGTTCGACGGAGCGAAAGCTGTATTGGCTGGCGGCTTGGGGCGATCGCCCGGCGAGTTCGAGTAAAATAGCTGGGGTGGACTGGAAGATTTCGTAGAAAATCGTGTCTGTTTTCATAGAAGGTTGGCTGGACGATCGGGTAGAGCAATTGTACTAAAAATTGTACTTCAGAAGCCCGATTCGCCACCCTACCGTCCTGCGCCCAACACTTGAGCAGTCGTCAGATTCAGGGATGGAAACAGCGGAGATTGGATCGATTGATCGCCTTGATAAACCTGTTCCTCGTACAGTCCCTCGACCCATTGCAGGACGGTCACTTTTTGGGCGATCGGGTCAACAATCCAATACTCCGGGATGTGTCGTCCGGCGTACTCGGTGCGCTTGTAGCGGTAGTCGCGATTTTCTTGCCTGGGGCTGACGACTTCTACAACTAGTGACGGGGGCGGCATCTCGTGGGTAATCAAGCATTGTTTTGCACCATCCAAAGCAACTGCCGCATCTTCTGACAAAACCATCAAATCTGGTTGTCGTGCGGTTGCGCGTGCCCCACCGACTGCAATTTGTGCTTTCATACTCAAGCGGTTGTAGGGGATGCCATTTTGCAGAAAGTAGGCAAATATAAATGACGCGATCCGATCGTTGAGTGTGCTTTCTGGGGGCATGGCAATTAGTGTTCCATCGACCAATTCGTAGCGGGTGTCTGTGCCATCGTCATAGTTGAGGTATTCTTCGAGGGTGATGGGTTTTGTGGCGATGGTCATGGCGATTCTCCATTACTTGCCAGTCTGCTGCCTGTTCTGCATACTTTGATGATATCGTCTGAGCGCATCTGCAATCAATCCTGCAAAGATTGTGAGATTGCATAAGGGTCGATCGCTGGGAGAGATAGAGTACTCGGTAAGGATTTTCTCCCGAAGGTGTCTTCTGATGCGTCCTCTTCTGAAGTCTGCTGGTTTGGCAATTGCAGCGCTGTTATTGTGCTGGAGTCCAGGAACGATCGTGCCCTCTGCTTTATTTCCTGCTTCTGCCCAAACTTCTACAACACAAGATCGAAAAGCTGAAGCCGATCGTTTGTACCAAGAGGGATTTCGTCAATACCAAACTAGTCAATTTCAAGCTGCTCTAGCCACATGGCAAAAAGAACTGGTGATTCGTCGGGAGATTGGCGATCGTTCTGGAGAAGGTACGACCCTCAACAATATTGGAAGTGTGTACCAAGAACTGGGACAGTACTTAAAAGCGCTAGAGCTTTACGGGCAAGCTTTAGCAATTCACAAAGAAGTGGGCAATCGTGTAGAGGAAGGCACAACCCTTGGCAATATTGGAGCAGTGTATAGCAGTCTGGGACAGTACCTGAAAGCTTTAGAGTTTTACCAACAGGGTTTGGCAGTTCAAAAAGAGGTAGGTAATCGTGCGATGGAGGGGACAACCCTCAACAACATTGGAGCAGTATACAGCGATCTGGGACAGCACCCCAAAGCTTTAGAGTTTTACCAACAGGCTTTGGTCATTGCCAAAGAAGTGGGTAATCGTTTAGGGGAAGGCACGACCCTCAGCAGCATTGGATCAGTGTACAGCAGTCTGGGACAGTATCCGAAGTCGTTAGAGTTTTACGAACGAGCTTTGGCAATTCAGAAAGAAGTGGGTAATCGTTCGGGTGAAAGTGCTACCCTTAGTGCCATTGGCAGTGTATATCAAAAACTGGGACAGTATCCGAGGTCGTTAGAGTTTTACGAACGAGCTTTGGCAATTCAGAAAGAAGTGGGTAATCGTTCGGGTGAAAGTGCTACTCTTAGTGCCATTGGGCTAGTGTATCAACGTTTAGGACAGTATTCAAAAGCATTAGAACTTCTCCAAAAAGCTTTGGTAACTAGAAGAGAAGTTGGAAATCGAACGGGAGAAAGCTATACTCTCCTTCATATTGGGTTAGTCTATCAAAGTTTAGGTCAGTACCCAAAAGCATTAGAGTTTTATCAACGAGCTTTAATAATTGCAAGAGAGGTAGGTGATCGCTCAGGTGAAGGTACTATTCTCAACAATATTGGAGGAGTGTATAACAATCTGGGACAGTACTCGAAAGCATTAGAGTTTTACCAACGAGCTTTAATAATTGCAAGAGAGGTAGGTGATCGCTCAGGTGAAGGTACTATTCTCAACAATATTGGAGGAGTGTATAGTGATCTCAAACAGTACCCGAAAGCATTAGAGTTTTATCAACGGGCTTTGGCAATTCACAAAGAGGTGGGCGACCGTGCGATGGAAGGCATAGCCCTCAACAACATTGGATTAGTGTATCAAGATCTGGGACAGTATCCAAAAGCGCTAGAGCTTCTCCAACAGTCTTTGGCAATTTACAAAGAGGTGGGCAATCGTGCAAAAGGCGGGGTTCTTAACAATATTGGACAAGTGTATCGCAATCTGGGACAGTATCTGAAAGCGTTAGAGTTTTACCAACAGGCTTTAGCAAGTGTTAAAGAAGTAGCTGATCGTGCAGGAGAGGGCGATATCCTCAACAACATCGGCTACACGTTAAATACACAGAAACAACCGGAACTAGCGATCGTCTTCTACAAACAATCCGTCAATATTCGCGAAACCATTCGGGAAGACATTCGCAAACTGCCCCGCGAAACCCAACAAGCTTACGCACAATCTGTTTCAGACACTTATCGCAGCCTCGCTGACTTACTGATTCAACAACGTCGCCTTCCCGAAGCCCAGGCCGTCCTGGAACTGCTGAAACTGCGTGAACTGCGTGACTTTACCCGTGATGCAGCCATCACGGCTCCCGGTATTGATAGCCCCGGCATCAGCCTCGCCAATATCGAAACCGCCGCCCTCAAAACCCTTCTGACCCAGTTCACCACTGTGGGCAACTTTAGCCAGAAAATCGCAGACTGCGAAACTAAAAACTGTCCCGACCTACAAGCACTGCAAAAACAACGCGACCAACTAAATTTGGATGTCGATCGAGAACTTAAAACCATCCGCATGGCTCTCAACAAGCACTACGCAGACGAACCCAGCACCCTCAAGCCCGAAGCCCTCAACGCCGCCGCCGCCGACATTGTTAACGCCCAACCTGGCACGGTTCTGATCTATCCCCTCGTCCTCAAAGACAAAATTCAATTTCTTCTCGCCCTCAAAGCAGGCAATGGAGCCGTCACCTTCCGTCCCTTTGAACAACAGATCACTGCCGACACCCTGTTCACCACCATTCAACAACTCCGCAACCAGCTAAAAACCCCCGGCGACCTCAAAGCACTGCAAGACACCAGCGGAAAACTCTACGACTGGCTCATTCGTCCTCTCGAAGCCGAACTCAACAACCCCAACATCAAACATATCGTCTTTGCCCCCGATAGCATTACCCGCTACATTCCCCTCGCCGCCCTCTACGATAGCGATCGCAAACAGTATCTCATCCAGCGCTACAGCATCAGCACCATCACAGCAGCCAGCAAAACAGATACCACCGAAACCGTCCCAAAACCCACCCGCAACCAGCCCATGTTACTGGCAATGGGAGCCTCTACTTTCACCGATCTTCCCGCCCTCTACAACGTTCCTGCCGAACTGGATGCCATCACTCAAACCGACCAGCCGAGAGATTCTCAAGGCATCTACCCCGGCAGCGAATATATCAACAACGGTTTTGACTACGACACCCTCAAAGCCAAGCTCAAAACTGGTCAATACCGCATTCTGCATATCGCCACCCACGGCGCATTCAAAGCTGGTCGTCCCGAAGATTCCTACCTCGTCCCCGGTCGCGGAGAAAACCTGACCACAGAGCTGATTGACCAACTCCGCAGTTATGGAATCGGCAACGTGCATCTCGTCGTCCTCTCTGCCTGCGAAACGGGTGTGGGCGATCGTGCCAGCGACGGCATGGAAATTCCCGGCATCAGCTACTTCTTCCTCAAGAATGAAGTCAAATCTGTGATGGCTTCCCTCTGGTCAGTCAACGATGCCAGCACCGCCCTGATTATGCAGCAATTCTACAAGCACCTGGCAGTCGGCATGACCAAAGCCGAAGCTCTCCAGCAGGTGCAGCAAGATCTCATTTCGAGTAAGCTCTCTGTCAAAGATGCAGATGCCCTCAGTCGCGCTGGAGGCAGACGCAAGGTTGAAGGTCAACTCCCCATCGATTCCCTGGCCCATCCCTACTACTGGGCACCCTTCATTCTGATCGGCAATAGCTTATGAACGATCGCTGATTAAATCAATTTTTGGCGTTGCTGAACAAAGGGATGAATCAAGTGAGTACGGGTATTGACCAATACTTTAGGTAATGGAGGAGCAATCGCAGCGAATGCTTTAGCATTTCGACCGACTTGGAGTAACACAAGGTCTGGCGATGCAATCGAGCTAAGTCGTGACGTAAGCGGGTATTCTCGCCTTCGACTCTCGTCATGTACGTCTTGCTCACAAGGTGGTCGCCTTCCTCAATAAAACCGGGATAAACCTTCCAGCCATCGGTGACATAGAAGTAGCAATGCCAGCAACAGACAATCTGCCACAAGGGTTTGAACGTCTCTGCGCTGTGACTCCCCCCACCCAAGCGAGAATGCCCGCCCGGAAATGGTTCACGGCTGTCCAGATCCAAATTTTGTTTTTTTTGACCCGACAAAGGTTTCTAGTTCGTCGAGTTCTCCCACCTCTGGAATCTCCGACTCCTGTGGGGCATCCGGCAGTTGCTGTCCGAGTTGCTTGACCCAATGAATCACGGTTGTATGATGCACGCCAGTACAGCGCTCAATCGCGCGAAATCCCATGCCGTTGACGTAACGCATCAAGCAATCCTGCTTGGTTGCTGCGCTGTAGCCTTTGGGTGGGTCATAGCCTTCAATAAATTGGCGACCGCAGGCGCGACAGATATGATTTTGCTTGCCTCGTCGTTTCCCGTTCTGGCGAACCTCAGTAGACCCACAGTATCGACACTGCATAGTACAACACCCTCATTCATCCCTCCATTATGCAACGCCCAATTTTTTAGTGATATTGAAGAATCCAAAGTCATACTGGCTGATAAAGTGGAGCGATCGACTCGCAAGTTCGAGCAAAATAGGTCGAAAATGTAGATTGCTATTGATTGGCTTCCACTGCGTTTTCGGTTTGGCAAATTGCTGCTAGTGAGCTTCTGAAGTCGTTTTGATCTTGGTGATTGCTTCTGCTTCGGTGTTAACCAGAAGGCACGATCGTTAATCCTAGTTTTGCATATGTTCCCTGCACCGGAGAGATGGAGTACTGTATAGATATTTCTCTCATTAAAGGAGTTCACGTATGCGTTGCCTTAGATCGCCCCTTCGGTTGTCTCTAACTGTGGCCTTGGCATTGCCGATCGCATCCCTGACGATCGCTCTAACTGGAGTAACAGTACAACCCTTGGCGATCGCTCAAGCTCAGACCGTGCAAGACCGCAAGGCAGAGGCGGATCACCTGTTTGACCAAGGGAATAAACTGCTAGAGCAGAATCAGAATGAGGGAGCGATCGCGTCCTTTCACAAAGCGTTGGTGATTTATCGTGAACTGAAGGAGCGACAGAAGGAGGGGCAGACACTGAAGACGATCGGTAATGTCTACCTCAAGTTGGAGGATTACCCCAAAGCCATTGATTATCACCAACAAACTTTAGCTACTGCCCGCGAAGTCAAAGACCGCGACTTGGAGGGAAGAGCACTCAATAATTTGGGTATTGCCTACAAACGATCGAAGAATTCTGAACGAGCGATTGACTATTATCAGCAGTCCTTGACCATTGCACGTAAACTTTCAAGCCGCGATCTGGAGAGGATTGTCTTAGGCAACTTAATCGAAATTTACGTCATGCTTGAAGATTCAACTAAGACTGTTGAATTTGGTCAACCACTGTTGACGCTCGTGCGCCAATCAAAGGAGCGTTCGACTGAAGCTTATGTGCTGGGTTATTTGGGGGATGCATATGCCTCTTTGCAAGAGTATAGAAAAGCCGTTGAGGCTGCTCAGCAAGCTTTGGTTATTGCACAAGAAATCAAGAATTCTAATGTTGAGGCAATTGCTCTAGATACCCTCTCTAGGGCCTATAGCTCCCTTGGTGATGCTCAAAAAACGATTGAATTTGCTCAACAGAGTTTAATCGTTTCTCAACAAATCAAAAATAAGCTGATTGAGAGTCGTGCTCTGGCTTTTCTAGGTGATACCTATGCCACATTGAGCGAGAACCAAAAAGCAATTGAATTTGCTCAGGGAGCGTTGGTGATTACACGAGAAATCAAGAATCCTGGCGTTGAAGCAATTGCTCTAGACACCCTCTCTAGGGCTTATGGCTCCCTTGGTGATGCTCAAAAAACGATTGAATTTGCTCAACAGAGTTTAATCGTTTCTCAACGAATCAAAAGTAGATTTCTTGAAGTACGTGCCTTGGTTTTTCTGTCCAGTGCCTATTCCAAACATAACGATTATCAGAAAGCGCTTGAGTTAGCTCAAAAGAGTTTAACCATTGCCCAAGAAGTCAAAAAACGAGAATTGGAATATCTAGCCACATACAATTTAGCTAACATATACGACACTTTTTCAGAAGAGAAGCAAGCAGTTGAATTGGCTCAAAAAGCTTTGTTACTTGCCCAAGAACTCAAAAGACCTGAATTTGAAGGTCAATCTCTAATTCTTTTAGGCAGTACGTATGATTCTTCGGGAGAATATGACAAAGCGATTGAGATAGCTCAAAAGGGCTTGATGATCGCACAGAAGCTAAAAGATCGCACACTGGAAGCCAAAGCACTAAAGACTCTGGGTAGCGCTTATAAATCACTCAACAAATACCAGAAAGCATTTGAATTTGCTCAAAAAAGTTTGGCTATCGCACAGGAGATTAAAAGTCCTTCTGAAGAACTTTCTGCATTAATCACTTTGTCTATAATTTATGGAGACTTGGGAGATTATAAGCGATTTGATGAAGCTTCTCAGCAAGCTTTGACGCTTGCCCGTAGTATTACAAAGAATCCTTTTCTTGAAGCATATGCGCTGTTCATTCGCAGTATCAACAGTTTTTCTCAGGAAGATTATCAGAAAACTGCTCAGAGTGCTCAGCAGGGACTTGCTGCTTCAGACGCTGTGACCATCCCCAATGCAAAGGCAGCGTTAAGGTCGATTAATTTTCTTCTCCTTAGTGCTAGCTACAGCAACCTAAAGAATTATCCGAAGGCGATTGAGTTGGCAACTCAGGGACTCACGACAGCTCAAGGGCAAGAAGATGTAGATATACAGGGCGCTGCACTGAACTTACTGGGTGATATCTACCGAAAAGTTGGACAACGAGAAAAGGCTATGGATGCTTACGGTGAGTCACTCCTGCTGGATGAGGAGGATGTAAATGCTCAAGCAGGAATTGCTCGTGTTTATCAAGACTTAGGTTTGCCGACCACAGCAATCATGCGTTACAAGCAAGCGATCAATCAGATTGAAGGCACTCGAAAAAATATTACTGGATTACCCAAAGACCTCCAAAGATCTTTTCTCAAAGCGTTCAGTGGATTGGATAATGTCAGAAATGCAAATATTTACCGTGAGTTAGCAGATCTGTTAGTTTCCCAGGGGCGCATTGGTGAAGCACAACAAGTCATGGAACTGCTGAAGATTCAAGAACTGAATGACTTTAGTAAGAGGACACGATCGCCCATTCCCCTTTCCACTGTTAAACTCAGCGAAGACGAACAGAAAAGTCTTGCTGAATACGGTGGTTTAATTGCCTTCATTCAAAAAGTTGCCGACTGTCAAGCCAAGCAATGTGCGGATCTCGACAAACTTATTGAGGAGCGCGATCGCCTCAACAAAGCTTTCATAACTTATATGCAAGGCGTTGAACAACAAGCCATCGAAGCCCGCAAAGCTGGAATCACCACTCGTAGAGACGACTTCACTGAACAAGCCGAGAAGATTATTGCCCAACCCAAAACGCTGTTAATTTATCCCTTGGTGCTGAACGATCGGGTTCGAGTACTATATACGGCTACAGGCAAAGTCTACGGTGCTACCGAATGCCCAATTAAACAAGACCAACTGTGGCAAGCAACCAAAGCCTTTCACGATGAACTCCGCAACCCCAGCAGCCTCGACCAAGCCAAAGCCAAAGGCAAAACCCTCTACGACTGTCTAGTTGCCCCCCTCGAAGGCGTAATCAAAGCCAACAATATTAAGCATCTGGTCTTTGCCCCTGATCTGGCTACCAATTACATTCCTCTCGGCGCACTCTACGATGGCAAAGAATTCTTAATTCAACGTTTCACCATCGCCAACATTGTGGATGCTCGCAGCACTGACACCCAAGCCACCCTTCCCAAGAATCCCCAAGTCCTCGCTCTGGGTATGTCCAGCGGGACGGCTAAGTTTTCTGCTTTGCCTAATGTCCCTCCCGAACTCGCCAGCATTGTCAAGAGCGCTGTCCCCAACTCCCAAGGCGTATTCCCCGGTATTGAAATGCTCAACGCCGACTTTACCCAAACTGGATTCGCCAAAAAACTCCGACAGGGCAATTTCACGATTCTCCACTTCGCCACCCATGCAGCCTTTACACCGACTAACCCGATCGACTCTTTCTTGTTGTTGGGCGACGGCAACGAACTCACGATTCCAGACATTCAGAGTCTTGACGGCTTGGGTAATGTTCATCTGGTTGTCCTCTCCGCCTGCCAGACCGCTCTCACCGATGCCAAAGGTGGCGTAGAAGTGCGGGCCATTAGCTCCTATTTTCTGAGCCGTGCCAAGACTGTTGTGGCTTCCCTGTGGAACGTCAACGATGCCAGCACCGCTCTAATTATGCAGCAATTCTACAAACACATTGCCAGTGGCATGACTAAAGCCGAAGCCCTCCAGCAAGTCCAGCAGGACTTCATCAACGGCAAACTCACCACCAAAAATGCAGATGCCCTCAGTCGCGCTGGAGCCAGACGCAAGGTGGAAGGACAACTCCCCGTCGATTCCCTGGCCCATCCCTACTACTGGGCACCCTTCATTCTGATTGGCAATAGCTTGTAGATAGTCACAACTCAGTCACTCCCCGTCTTCAAAGGTAGCATTGGTAAAGATACCAGACAGTACGTTTTTATCTAATTCTTTTACGCCTTACACAGGTTTGGAGAGCGATCGCTTGTTGAACTTGTTGTAGTTCTGTGGAGAGTGGTTTTGCTTGATAGACTTCAGCGATCGCGTCTTCCCAAAGTCCGTTTGCGATCCAATAGTCAGCCCGTTGCCTTGTAAGAGCGATCGACGTTGAGTCAGCTTTCTTCTCTAGCGCTGCTAAATCTTGGCTAATCTGTTCTCGCTGTTGTGGCTCCATGATCTGAAAAGGAATGCGTTGCTGAATTTGCTCAGAGTTTGGTGCCGCGAAGATTTGTAGTTCATAGGTCTTTCCAGGCTGTAGAGGTTTACCTTGATACTCAATGTGTTGACCCGCGATCGGCGTAAGCTGACTCCACATTAACTCTTGAGTTTCTTGGTCATACACTTCAACACGCCCGACTGTTCCTCGCCAAACAAACAGAGGTTTTTCACGCCAGATCACGGGAAGGGGAACTTGTCTGGTTAAAACGGGTGAAATGAAACAAAACCCCATGCCTCGCGATCCAAGTGGAGGATCTTGTTCTCGTCGTCCCACAATCCGTCGCCAGACCTCCTCCCAGGGCGATCGCTGATGGGTTTGAGCAAGCATCGGTTCTGATAGCCAAATACAGGATGAGAAGAATGCTGAGAGTGATAAAAGAATCAACAGTCGTAGATTAGTCATGTTGTTTTCTCTGAAATGGCAGGAAGAATAACCAGGCAATTGCTGATGGTAATAGAATCGGTAATACTATCGCTGCTGAAATGAATAGCTGTAGACTTAACGAACTATAAATCGCCGTACTAGCAGCTAAGATGTAATATTTTCGTTTCCACGAAGATAGAGATAACCCTTTAGCCGCGATCGCAGCAACAATTACCATCCATAGATCAGGAATGGGAATCACGAGTCGCTGAGATAGAAAATGATGCACCATGTAGGATAATGCTTCGCCGCCTGTGAAGTAGGAGGGAGCATCCCGGTAATGAGCGATCGCCGCAGGGACATCAAAGGTATCGGTAAAGCGATTGTTGGCAAGGTCAATTCCCGCTTCTCCATAGCCTCCAGGAGCAATAATCACAATTTGCTGGCTCAAATCTTTGATCAAAGCTGCCTTTTCAGGATCAAACAGTTGCCATGCAGGAATTGATTGATAAATGCGATCGGGTGGAATCGAAAAATCCAAAACAGGCTGTCCCCATCGTTGCCCAAACACGCGAGAAACCTCAGTAATCGGATGTTTGTGGACTGATTTAAGAAAAGCGATTCCAGGCGTGTCTTTCTGCGTCCGAGCATAGTCTAAAATCTGCTTCTGAAACTCTTCCTCTGGCTGAATCAGAGGGTTTGGTTTAGGTGAATCTGCATTCTGTCGCAGCAAGTACGACATCGCCAGCAGATAAGAGAACGGACAATCTATACAATCGCTCCCCTTTGAGGGCAATGCTGTATACCACTGAGGCGCATTGGTATAGCCCTGTATACTCCACGATCGTCGGGCAATCTGCGTGACGGGTAAAACGCCTACCTGTTTTCCACCTTCGTCGAAGTAAGCGCCAAACACAAACCAGGTTGCATTGTTAGAAACTGCTTTGCGAACTGAAGCTGCCAGACTTGGATCATTGATAGGCTGTTGACGATCGAGAAAGTAATCTACTCCAATGATGGTTGCACCTCGCTGGGTCAAGCGATCGACAATCTCCGCCAGGTATTTGCGATCCATTGGCTTTGGTGAACTGATGCCCCGTTCACGAATGGAGTCTTCATCAATCTGAATCAGGGTAACGGGTGATTTTGTAACAGGTGTCTGAATAGAAACTTCTCGATACAATGATTGGATCAGCAGCCGTCGATCAAGCAGAAACGATTGCACCTGAGGAATTACACTTAACAATAGACAAGCAGAAAGTACGATCGTTTCTCGTCGAGAAGGTAAACACTGTTTGAAACGCTGTTTCCAACCAAATTCTCTCAGTTGAAAAGAAGAAATATCGGGATAGCGAAACAGAGAAGGAATCAGATAAGCGGATGGATACGTTAGATTCTTTTTAGCTTTGAGATAACCACAAGCTGATAAGAGAGAGGAATGGGCATCGTGATAGTTAGCAAGACGTTGAATCAATTGGATGAGGAACTCTTTTGCAACAGAATTATGAATAGGTTCGCGCATGACTGCGACTTCGTTGAGACCCAGGCTAATCAACGTTTCAGCAATGTTCATTCCTTTACAGGAGTTGAATATCGCAAATTGCAGTCCTTGTTCTTTAGCAATGGTTAAAGCAGGAATTAGTTCTGTCACTAAAATCGACTCGTTGGGAGCAATCATCAATTCTCCTCCAGTCAAAATTGTCTCATTACTATGTCCCGCAAAAAACAACACATCCCAGCCTTGAGGAGCGGCGATCGCGTCATAGATTTCACTTTTTAGATGAGTGGTAGATCTTCCAGCTTGCCAACCCACAAACTGCACGTCTGGAGAGAGCGCTTTGATCGCATCACGCTCACTTTTGAAGTCCAATCCAGTCTCATCACCCATAATGGCTAACACTCGCATTCGTCTGGGCTGAGTTTGCACAGTCGGTGGGTGAAGACGATTCATGGGAGTGCGGGCAATGCGGATGGGCTTTGTTGTGCCAAACTCGACTCCAATCTCCCAAGCCTCCCACGGCAAACGGGCCAGCTCTAACGGCTCACAGGTGAGAAAAAGATCAACGAACGCATGGTCAGAAGGGGTGGTTTGACTGGCTGCCCTGGCGATCGTAGAACGAATCTGCAACAGATCTGCACTACTCAACCAGTAATAAAACTCGGCGAGTAGAGCGGCTTCTGCCTGCACCAGACGGGTACGCCAATCCGTTGGAGGCAAGACTCCTACTCCAGTGTTTCCTGGACGCGCACGAGTCTTTGAACTGTAGAAGTTGTGGTACGTTGTTTGCCAGGTTTGATAAAGCGATCGCAGGGTTGCTGGAAAGGCTAACTTTGCCGTCAACTGCTGCCCTTGCCCCCAGGACAACTCAAAGGTACAGATTTGCTCAATTTGTTGAACTTTAAGAGAGAACTGTGAAAACATCGGATTGGCTCAAACAACTTCGGATTGGAATGCAAAGGGCGGCAAGGTCAGGGAGGTTCCATCAGTCAGGGCGATCGTCAGCGTGAATTGTTCATCGTAGGTTCCGATCGCAGTTCCATACAAGAAATCAGCATTCACAGAGTCATTCAGGGTTTGGTTGACAATAATCTGAGTACCGTCTGTAACCTGCATGGAGAGTCCTTGAAGAGGTTGATCACTGTGCGATCGTAGAATCAGTAATAACGACCATTCCTCAGCGTTAATCAGGGGAGCAACCATTGCATAGAGGCGAAGTGAGCGATCGCCCAATTGCAGTTCCTGGTAGCCAACTCTGGCATTTTCTGGCGGTTGCATTCCTCCTCGAATTAGATCTGTGAGAATTGCAGTCAGGTCTGCGATCGGCTGATTCACCTCACCGCTTAAATGGGTAGATGTCTCTCGCATCGCTGGCGCTAAATTCAACGGCGGTAAGATCACCCAATCTAATGTATCGTTGACTTGTTGATGAATCCATTGACCTACGTTAATCAACGGTTGAATGAATAGCTGACGCAACGGCAAACTAAACTCTGAATGGACAGGTAATGGAATCGCAGCGGAATCAAGACAACTCAGATATAGAAGCAGTTGATTCAAATCAGGATTAAACCAGTTAAATGGGATTGAGTAGATTCCGTTTATACCAGGTTGGATAGTTTGTGCATCGCGATCTCGGACGAGTTCATCGTAGCGAAGAAATCTCTGAATACTGACCTGTTCTATCTCTTCATAAATAGCAACAGGAATGTAAAACTGAGCCATTAGATTTGGATGATCGATCACAGCAGCAGGAATTTCTATAACGCTATCTGAAAAACTAGGAACTGCAACCAGACACAACTTGAGATCATTGACTTGTAAGTGACAGACCGCTGTTGGAGTGTCTGAAGAACTACTTTCTAAAATTCGACACTGAGAAGACTCTAGCCTGATTTCGGTTGTGCGCGTCTTTAACCATTGCTCAAAGCCAGCCAGCGCCAGAGCATTTAGATAAACCTGCCAGCGATTTTCTGGATTAGAGACTCGCCGACTGATTGCGATCGCCTGTTCCATTTGATCAGATTCCAGGGGAACCATTTCTTCGTTTGTCGGTTCGTAGTGAGAGAGGGAGTTCATAGGCTCGATCGTTCGGTCACTTATCATTTTCATACCTCCTGCATCAGCTTTCCTTGAAAAAGGACACAATTTCTTTGCCTTACTGATTCATCTTTCTGGGTGCGGCGAGGATATGGGGATCACGGTGGATTCAGTTGTTCATCAAGGTATAAACATAACCGCTTTGAGAATACACTATCTGTCAGGTATCCTTTGGGCGATTTCGATCGCTTCGCTTCAGCTTCTATCAAGGCTTCGATTTGCTCATCCAGAGCCGCTTCGATTTCAGCACTGAGGGTTATGAGATCATCACAGGTTTTATAACGCATTGCAATGTCAATGACCGTGTGCTTCAGTTGACACAGCATTAAGTTCTTGACATCGGCTCGGAAGTCTTTGAGCTTGAGGAGATGGGTCACACTGTCCTGACGGGGCAACCCGACTTCTACAGCGATCGCGCTCATCGTTAAGTGTTGACAGTGAAACAGACGCAATGCTTTCTGAAAGCGATCGCGTTTCTCTGGTTTTTTAGCTTTCTGAATGCGATCTTGTACAACGGTTTGCAGTGCATTATCTAGCGCAGACTCAAATGCTTGACGATACTTCAGCAGAAACCGATTCTGAGCCGCTGGGTCGCCAGTTTCATCCTGATTAGTCGCCTGATAGTCTACTTGAGCATCTAGATCATCGATTGGTTGTGTCGAGGGTCTTCTAGTTCGCACGGTAATTCGATGTTGTCGCAGCCGTTTTGCCAAACTTTGAAGTAGGCTCAAATAGCTATTTGGCAGAATCCGGCTTCCGGCGCGTTGCTGAAAGCGATCGCTCATGCGTTGCAGTTGATCCTGAGTGGGCGGTTGGCATTGGCGGCTGTGCGTATGTTCAGGTAAGTAGATCGCGCGATAGCTTTCGAGTAGATGACAAGCTTGCTCAATTTCAGTTGGTGTCAGGGGGAAGAACTCATTGAGAATGCGACGGAGACGGTCGATCGGGGTATCATTCAAAATTGCCCAATCGCTAATCAAGTAGAGTCCATGTTCTAGAAGCAGTTGATTGAGTTCACGGTGTTGTCGGACTAGACGAGACACCCAGGTAGAAAGGCTGCTAGAACCAGGTTTAAATGTCCTGAGAGTTTGTTGGGCAAGGGAGGGATAAGTAGAGGCGACATCACCCTCATCGTCTAATACCAGAGGCAGTAAGTCAGCTAACTCAAAGTGGTAGAAATCACCAAACTGATTCACGAGCGAGGTACAAGTCTGAACAATTTGATGGGAGATGAAACAGCGCAAACTCAGGGCGGCTAATTGCTGATGCTCGATCGATTCCTTCGACTCATTCAATAGGCTGAGTAAGTAGGATTGGATCATGTCGGTTGACAAATAATCCAGGTTGTCTTGAGACGAAAACTGCTGCTGAAGCAATGCTTTAATTTCAAGCCTCTCAAGGGTGCGGTAAGCTCCAGCCGGATCTAATCGAAGGAATGTCCAGTAATCTGATGCGTTGCCCATGCCGTTTTCTCTAACTGTACGATCGTGCTTCACATTTAGCTATCACTCTTAGCACGTTTAGGTTATGCAAATTTACGGAATTAGTCGGTTCAGCGGGGTGCGACATCGATTTGATAGGACTAGAGAGTGTTGTGCATATCTAAAGCCAATACTCACAAACTGCCTGACCATTAACACAGCAAACGCAATCAAGTGGAAGCCCACCAAGGTCTCGGGAAGTCGCTCATAGTCCCGTGCCAAGCGTCGAAAGCGAGACATCCAACCAAAATGCGCTCCACCACCCAGCGTCTTGGCAGCAGAACAAACCCCTTCTTCGCTTCCGGCAGTTTCACTACCACCAACTGAATGCCGTGTTCCTCCGCAGCAGTTGCCGCTTGCTCTCCAGTGTAGGCTTGATCCACAAAGGCAACTTCCACCAACTCTCCCGTCGCCTGCTGAACTTGCTGAGTCAATTCCCCAACCTGTGCCCGGTCTTGTTCATCCGCAGCAGTCACCACCAGGGCTAAGAGATGTCCCAATGTATCGACTGCGATATGCACCTTGTCAGCAATTCTCATTATGGAATTTAACTGGAGTTCGGCGGGACTTCTAACTCTAGTCCCTCAATCATGAAGGTGAGCAAATGATCCCAACTGTCGAAAATCCAGTAGCGAGTCAAAGCGCGCAAATCGTCAAAAAAGGTCTTGTGCGTTGGCAAATGGTGACGCAGGAGACGGTACTTGTCATCGAGTAACTCTAGTAGCGTGTGGAAGAGCAGCGACAGGAGGTTGAAGGTCGCGAGTAGGGACGCGAGGTGCTGCTTGCCATGTCCGAAATTATGTTCGAGGTTGTAACCTTTAGTCTTAAGGGTGTTATTGCTTTCGTTTTCCACTTTCCAACGAGTGCGACCAGATTGCACAATCGCTTCCACGGTTTGGTGAGTGATCCAATGGTTCGTGGCAAAAGCATTTTTGTAGAGTTGTTTGCCATCGGCGCGCGTTACGCTCAGTTCACACCAATTGACCCAAAGCGTGTCGTCACTGTCGCGCAGGGGTACTTGGTTGAGGTAGCGATAGGTATAGGTTTCCTCAGTTTTGCCCGTCCAGCGTTTGCACAGGACAGTGGGTAAGGCGATGCCGTCGAGATGCTCATAGAGCGTTTTGTGAGAGTCCGGGCGACAGGTCAAAATAAAGTTGAACGAAGCCTGCAGCAAGGCTTCACAGAACGGTTGGTGACAATACAAATCATCGCCCAGCACCGTGATTGCCCTTGAGCGGTAGGTCTTGGCGTGCTGCGACAACCAGCGTTTTGCTGCCGCGATCTCGCAGTCCTGCTTGTCATGCCCATCTTGCGGCACGATGAACTCCGGCACCATCGGCAACACGGTCGAGCGCCCAGGACTGACCATCACAGGGGTCACCGCAGCATGGAAATACCGCACCGTGCCATCCTTGGCAGTTTGCGTTGAGCACTCAGGACACCGAATCGAGTGCGAACTGAAGTACTCCACTCCGTCCATCGCCACCAACAGCGTCTCGCCAACCGACCGAAACGCCTCCAACTCTCCGCCTTGATCCAGCACCCGCAGGATTTCCTCAAACACCGGAAATACGCACTGCGGCTCCAACCCCATCCAGCAGGTCACGAATCTGGTTGTCGCACGGAATCTGATGCACTCCGAACAGGCTCTGGGTATTGCTTCGCCCTTTTGTGGCTGCCATCGTCCGTTGATACGCCAGAAACGATGGACTCTGTGTGAAAAACACGCTAAATGCACTCAACGCTGCGTCTTCCATCCCATAGCGGCTATTCTTGCCTGTGCGCTTATCTGGTAGCGTTTGCAGCACGGTGCGAAAGAACCCAATCAGTCCATCGAACTTGCGGGTCGGGGGCAATGGCTTCGACTCCCTTGGCTGGTTTGAGACTCTCTCACATTACCCCCTTCTCTTCTGCTTGAATAGTCACAAGTCATAATGAGAATTGCTGGTTTTCTTACCCCATTCTTGCTTGGCTGGCTACAAATCATGAGTTTGGCTTGTGTGAGGCGATCGTTCAATCCAGTCTTTGTTTTCCATGATTTTGCGAATTCTAGCGGTAAGTCTAAATGCCTCGAATCACTGAATTCAGCGCTGTCAGTTACAGGAAGTTTGAGCAAGCCAGATTGAAAGGGGAGAAATCACAGCGAGGAGAGCAGAGAGACACAAGAGGACTGGCTGGATAGCTGACCAATTCCTTCATGCTTAATCTTGAAGATTTTTAATTCGTTCGCTCGAAATGGCATCGACGATCGCGCACCCGTTGCAATTTCTGCAAGCTTTGAAACTAGCTGTGATCGAAAGCGATCGCTCTGTTTCCAAAGAGCTTTAGTTGCGTGACTAACCTCAGTTACCTTCTGGAAAGAGGAACTAGTGGACTGTCAAGGTTGAAATGAGGGGTAAAGCCGTTTGAGTTTAACCCG
>NZ_JBJPHS010000026.1:0-68598 GCF_052939495.1 Phormidesmis sp. 146-12
GGGGCTGAAGCCGATTGAAACGAAGCGAGTCACTCTCATCGAACTGACGTTAAACAACCCAGTAAAAGAACTTCATCGAACTGGCGTTTGGGTAAGTGAACCGATGATTTTTCTCTCTACTTCTAAAGGACATCTTTCTTGCAAATCTTCACATTTATTCCCAAACTTCTTGTAAACTGACCTCAAAGACTCCACAGGCGAGGCAGTAGTTTAATTCCTGAATCTCTAGAAGTCATCACATTTTGATAATACGGTTGACTGAATCGACACTTTCGGTCAACCTGAAACTCAGATTGTGATTCTATCCTCAGTTAGCGCTGTACAAAGTGAAACCGCTCACGTTGACATCTCTGAATCTACTGAGGCGCAAGCGGTAACTTTGGTGTGATGAGGCACTCAACGTGACAAAGGATGGCTCAAAACGCAAAGGGATATCCAGAGACGACTCCCAAGCAACCAGGCCGGAAGCCATGACTGACGGAACAAACGAACAAAATCGACGGCCCGGTTCACGGACTCGTCGCCGCAAGAGTCGGAGATTGGGCAAGCTGCTCGAAACCCTTAAACTGGGGGGGCTACAGGCTCGATTCAGCAAAACGGGACAGCAGGTTCAAAAATTTGAGCAAAAACTGCCGCCGCCGCTCAAAAATCCGATCGTGCGGAAGCGATTTCTATTAGTTGGGCTACTGGTGGGTGGGTTTGGGCTGTTTCGGCTGGCCGCCTGGGAGATCGATCGCAGCCTTCCCAATCCCGCTGATTTAGCCTCGTTTGCTCGTCCGGGAACGCTGACCATTAGAGCCTCTGATGGGACTGTTTTGCACGAATTGGGGCCGGCCACTCGCCAAAAAACCCAGATCGATCAGATGCCCAAACAGGTGGTAAATGCCTTTGTCGCCTCTGAGGATCGCCGTTTTTATGAGCATAAGGGCGTAGACTACCAGGCGATCGTTCGGGCGATGGTGCGAAATTTCACGTCAGGCGGGCTGGTCGAAGGCGGTAGCACCATTACTCAGCAGGTGGCGCGAGTCGTCTTCTTAAATCAAGATCGCAGTCTTGGGCGCAAAGTCAAAGAAGCGCTGTTAGCCCAAAAATTAGAGCGAGAAGTTGATAAAAAAAAGCTGCTCGAAAAGTATTTGAATGTCGTTTACCTCGGCTCAAATGCTTATGGGGTGGCGGATGCAGCCTGGATTTATTTCAGCAAGCCGCTGAGTCAGTTGACCCTTTCAGAAGCAGCGACGATCGCCGGATTGCCCCCTGCCCCTAGCCTTTATTCTCCATTGGTTAGTCTAAACAAGGCGCGAGAACGGCGTAACGTTGTCTTGGATAAGATGCTCGAAGCGGGCTATGTGACCCCCTTGGAAGTAGAAAAGGCGAAGGCTGAAACGCTGACAGTCAAACCGAGCGAACCTAAAAAAATCCAGAGTGACTCGCCGTACTTTACCTACTACGTGCAGCAGCAGTTGCCCAAATTGGTTAAGAAGGAAGCCCTGGCCGCAGGCGGCATTACCGTCGAGACAACGCTCAGTCCTAAGTTTCAAAAGGCCGCCGACAAAGCGATCAAAAACGCGATTGAGGTGGATGGGGCTGGGCAAAACTTTAAGCAGGCGGCCCTGGTGGCGATCGACCCCCGCACAGGTGAAATCAGGGCAATGGTTGGCGGCTACGATTTTTACAAAGAAAGTCAGTTTAACCGGGCGACTCAGGCTCAACGGCAACCGGGATCAACCTTTAAGCCCTTTGTCTATGCGGCCGCGATCGGAGCGGGCTTTTCGCCCTATCGGTCTTACCTGGATGAGCGATTTTCGGTAGACGGCTATCAGCCCAAAAACTACAGCAACAAATTTCGTGGCTGGATGAGTATGCGAGATGCGCTCACCAACTCGGTAAATGTGATTGCGGTGAAAGTCTTGATCGATGTCGGGTTTGAGCCTGCAATCAAGCTGGCAAAGGGGATGGGCATTCGCTCTAAGCTGGAGCCAACCTATTCTCTGGCGTTGGGGGCCTATGAGGTCAATCTGCTGGAGTTGGTTAGCGCCTACGGAACTCTGGCTGCTCAAGGCAATGCGATCGAGCCACATGGCATTCGGCGCATCCTCAACAGCAAGGGTCAAGTGTTGTATGACGCAAATTACAAGCCAAAGCGCGTCCTGGATGCAGAAACGTCAGCAATTTCGACTTGGATGTTGAGAAATGTAGTTAACGAGGGAACCGGACGGGCTGCCAGTCTCGATCGCCCCGTCGCCGGAAAAACAGGCACCTCTGAGAAAGCACGCGATCTCTGGTTTATTGGCTTTATTCCGCAAGTGGTGACTGGAGTCTGGCTGGGCAACGATGACAACTCACCCACATGGGGATCGAGCGGTACGGCTGCTTATGCGTGGCACGAGTTTATGAAAGAGGCGATTAGCGGAATGCCTGTGCAAAAGTTCGCTGAAATTCCTAGTAATCTGGACGATCGCAAGGGGTCGATCAAAGCACAGCCAGTCAAACCGCAGCGATCGCTCTCGTTGGGCAATTCGCCTGATCCCGAAGAGTCTCGAAGTGGGCGCAGCTATGAAGAGCCGCCAGCCGAGCGCCCTTATTCTGAACCGCCTCGTAGTGAATCTTCTGATCCGACTCCGGCTCCTCCTCCCCCTGAGCCAGAAGCCGCCCCGCCTCCCGAATCGTCTGCCCCGCCGCCTGAGCCTGCTCCCCAAGAAGCTCCACCGCCTGAACCGGCCCCACCTGCTGCTGATCCGCTGCCTCCCCCCAATTAAGCGGTGTAAAACTAAAATGATTGCTTCCTTCGATCGATTGGCTTAATCTGGGGATCGTACCTGTGAGAGATGTCGTTGTCCACTCGCTCTTGTAATCTGACCCTAGTAAAGTTTAAGAGGAATTTTGCAAATGGATATCTTAGCTGTTTTGAATGATGCGACTAGCGCAACTGGCATGAATTTTCCGGTGTCGTTTACGGCGGTTTATGTGGTTGGTTTTATTGCGGCGGTGTCGATCGGGTCGCTTGCTTGGTACAACTCAAAGCGTCCGGTTGGCTGGGAAGACAAAGAGCGTCCTGATGTAGTGCCCGAAGTCAAAAAAGAAGAAACGCCTGGTCTATAAATATTTGAGTGATATTGATTTGAGTGATATTGAACTGTAGAGAGGCTTGCGTCTGGCTGATCTCTACAGTTTGCTCATTCCTCGTTGGTAGAGTTTGCGAATTTCGGTCAAAACTTTGTCAAAAATGGATTCAGAATCGCTGCTAGAGTCCAGCAGTTGGAGTCTCGCAAGTAGTTTGGCTTCTTCGGTGGCGATCGTTCCGTCGCGATAAATGAGTGCGCTGATAGCTTCGATCAGATTTTGGCAGGTTTCAGAAGAAGGACGCTCGCCCAAATATTCTCTCACCCACTCATAGCACTCGTCTGGCTTGACCGCCCGAAATTCATACAGCAGAGGTTGAATTTCTAGGTCGTCTGCGACTCCTTTTTCGGTGGCGATTTGCTGCAAATACTGACGCTCTTCGGGCTGAATTTTGCCATCTAACCAGGCCGTTCCGATCAAGATTTTGACCAGAGTTTTGACGTTTTGCTGAGGATTCATAGATTGAGATGAGGAATGAAGGGCTGGAAAAATTGCTGCGAAACACAGACCAACCGACTCTCTAATTCTTTTCATCCTACCCACCCCTTTTACAAAATAATTCACGTTTATTCACTTTCTACCCCTCCTCGCCAAGCGGAGCAAAGTTATCCCTCATCCCTCATCCCTCATCCCTTCGTCAGCCTGACCATAAAAAAGCCATCCATATTATGGTGATGAGGTAGCACTTTGGCCCAGCCTTCAGACGTGAAAAATGGGGCAAGTGTGGGAGTAGATTCAGGTCGATCGACCCTCCACTCCGGATGCTGAGTCAAGAAATTTTGGATGATTTGCTCATTTTCGGCGGGGTGTAAAGTGCAGGTTGCGTACACCAAACTGCCGTTGGGTTTGACCCAGGTGGCGGCGTGATTGAGAATCGCTTGCTGAAGTTGGGCGAGTTCTAAAACCGAGTCGGGGGTTTGTCGCCAACGGGCATCGGCGTGACGATTTAAAGTACCCAGTCCCGAACAGGGCGCATCGATTAGAACGCGATCGCACCTCCCCACAAATTGAGGTAACGCTCGACTGTCACCTGTGCAAATCTGAATCGACTGTAAGCCCAAGCGATCGGCGTTTTCTCTCAGTTTTTTGAGGCGAGACGGGGTTTTGTCAACGGCCCAAACGGTGCCACGATCGCTCATCAGTTCTGCGAGGTGCATGGTTTTGCCGCCGGGGGCCGCACAGGCATCGGCGATCGTTTCCTCTGGCTGGGGGTCGAGAAGGTAACTTACCAGTTGGGCGCTGCTGTCTTGGACGATCCAATCGCCAGTTTGAAAGCCGGGAAGTTTTTGGATGGAGCCTGGATTTTGAAGCTGGAGCGCTTGGGGCAGATGGGGGACTCGCTGAGTTTGAATGCCTGCCGTTTGGAGTGCGGATTCGACCGTTTCTAGGGTGGTTTTTAGGGTGTTGATTCTCAAGACGATTTGGGGCGATCGATTCATCCAGTCACACAGGGCTTCGGTCGCTTCTAGTCCAAACTGATCAAACCAGACTTGTACAATCCAATCGGGAAAGCTGTGCAAAATTCCCAATCGTTCTATAGGATTGTTGGGCAGTTGAAGCGGGTCAGCGGTTTCACTGGCTCTCAGGTATTGTCTCAAGAGTCCATTCACAAATCCGGTCAGTCCGGGGAAGCCATTTTGTTTGGCCAAATCTACCGTGGTGTTGACCGCGGCCGAAGCGGGAATTTGATTGAGATAGCGCAGTTGGTAAAATCCTAGATGCAAGATCACGCGCAGATCGGGCGGCTGGTGAATGGCTTTCTTTTTGGCAAACTGGTCGATCAGAGCATCCAATGATCGCTGACGACGCACCGACCCGTAGACCAATTCTGTCACCAGACGACGATCGAGATCGGGTAGCCCATTTTGACGCAACCCCTGATCGAGCGCAACATCGGCAAACGCACCCTGATAGATTGATCGCAGCGCAAAAAATGCCAACTGACGAGAATTTTGAGGAACTTTGGACAACGGGCTAACCTTTTATTGTGGAGTGATTCGTCTGAGCGAACCGTTTTTAGTCTATCGTTCTACGTCTGTGGTCTTGGGGCAAATCTTATGTCTTCTTCTAAAGCGCTCGTTATTTTGTCTGGCGGTCAGGACTCTACGACGTGTGCCGCGATCGCGCTTCAGCAGTTTCAAGAAGTCCACGCCGTGACGTTTGATTATCAGCAGCGTCATTTGATTGAATTGGAAAGCGCGATCGCCGTTGCCAAAGCGTTGAATCTCAAGCATGATGTGAGCGCGATCGGTTCGATTCTCAACAGCACAAGTCCGCTAGTCAGTGATGCGTCGCTGGACGAGTATGCGTCTGTAGAGGAACTGCCCACAGGCGTTGAATCGACCTTCATTCCAGGACGTAATATTCTATTTTTGACGCTGGCTGCTAATCGGGCTGTTTGTTTAGGAATTCGAGACATTTTTATTGGGGTGTGTGAAACTGACTTTGCGGGCTATTGGGACTGCCGTCAAAGTTTTGTGAATGCAATGGCGATCGCGCTCGGTGAAGGCTTCTACGGTCAACCCCATGCTTTTGAAATTCACACGCCGTTAATGAATTTGACCAAGGCAGACTCAGTGCAGTTGGCGCGGGAGGTGTTGGGCGATCGTTTTGAGGAAGTGATGTCGCTGACTCACACCTGTTACGCCGGGGTCAAAGGTGGCTGTGGAAAGTGTCACGCCTGTTTGTTGCGCGATCGAGGCTTTCGAGAGGCGGGAATTGACGACCCAATTTGGCAGTGGCGGTGACGTGAAGCGATCCCTTTGCGGGTAACTCAAAGCGACCCCTTGCGGGTAACTCAAAGCGACTCCTTGCGGGTAACTCGAAGCGACCCCTTGCGGGTAACTCAAAGAGATCGGGCTATTTGCTACGGTTGTTGAATCGGGCAGCCCCCTAAATCCCCCACGAGTGAGGGACTTTGAACGAAGAATAGTATCTAATAGTCCCCCAGATTGGGGGGTTGGGGGGCAGAAGCGCTGAAGACCGAAGCGAAAAACTCCCATCGAATTCACGTTAATTTGCGGCGCTGTCGGGTGAGAATGCTCATCACTTCGCCAAACGAGGGCGCAGGCAGCAAAGGACTCCAGTCCGTAGCATTCGCAAATCGTCGAACGTGGAGGTTTTGAATCGTCTCCATTACCCCGTCTGAGGAACCGATAATTAACACCCGCAGGATTTCAAACTCATCAGAATGAGGAATGGCAACGTCAGGTAAAAGATCCTGAAGCGGAATGCGAAGCGAAGTAATTGTGAAACGAGGAATGGTATCGGGAAGGAAACGACGTTGAATCAATTCTAAGAATGCATAGGCGAAATCGCACAGCCAAAAACCAGCGTTCAATAAGCGCTCTGCCATGTGGGTACTCCAATTTTAAGTTTCCGAAGAAACCCAAAAAACTAGCCGCCCCGACGATCGTGACAAGTCAGAGCGGCCAAAGGAGTGATAAAATTCTCCATTAGCCCTCCGGACTGCCTGTACAGTCTCGTGGGTTAGCTGCCCTCTGTTGCGCTAACAACTTTGGGTGGCGACAGACTAGATTTTTTGGGCGACCAGACCGCTTTCCTGTGACGAAAAGATGTCCTTGATTTGAGAGAATATCTGGAAATTTGATCCGCGTCAAGTAAATCTTTTTATTCGATCGAGTTCTCATCAGAAGATGAACGAGCGTATTCTTCTAAACTCGCCTGCATCATTCGGGGATAGACGAGTATAAAAAAGCCCATCCACGTCACCATCGGAATCGCAACCAGCACCGTCAGCCAAATGAGTTTGAATAGCAGCCAACTGGCCGCGATCGCCGTTACGCCTGTAAGCCCGATCGACCACGGCTGACACCACCAGGGCTTATAGTTCCAAACGCTCATTAGGCTCTCCATTAGTTTCTAGACGCTGAGAGGATCGTAGCAGTGCGGTCACTGGACTTACACTTCGCGTTGGTCATAATCCAAAATAATTTGTCTAAGATCATCCGCAGCAATATTGACTTGTTCAGATTTAGTGTAAATGGTTAATAAAATAATGGTTGTTGCAGTTTTAACGTAGTAGAGAAGACGATAGCCGCCGCTTTTGCCTTTTTGAATGTTGCTATTTTTGATTCGTAGTTTGAAGACTTCATACCCTATGTCAGGAACTCGATCGCCGGGGAGTTCTCCAAGTTCAAGCTGTTCGATAATCGGCTCAATGTCACGACGAATATCGCGATATTTTTTTGCAAGTGTGCGTAGGTTGCGATTGAAGACTGGGGATGCTTCGACTTGAATAATCAGAGGCTCAGTCATCGTCGATACTGTCCCAAATCTGAGCAACGGGAATGGTTTGTCCGGTCATCGCTTGGTGCCACGATTGGCGAAAATCTTCTAGGATGGCTTCTTTGGTCTGCTCGGTTTCGTCGCTATCTGGTTCTTCCAGGATGAGAACGATGACTTCAACGCGGCTATTTTTACTGGCAGTTAAGGGATGATCTAACAAAAGTTGACCTTGTTCGTTAATGCTTCCGGTGGCTTTGACGGCTTTCATGGTTTTCCTGAAATGTCTCTAGTTGTAGGTCGAGTGCTTTGAGTTGCTGGTTTATCCAGTCGATCGTAGCTAATGAATTAGAGTTATTTACCCTCTACGATCGCGTCTCTGCCTCGGTCAACTCATACAATTCATAAACTAACTGATCAATTTGGCGATCGGTGACTTTGATTGCTGCTCGATCGTCTTTTTGTCTAAAGCCATTTTTGCGTCTGCTAATCGTTTGTGCAGAGACATTTGCTTTAGGAGCTTTTGAAAGGGATGCTAAGGAAAGTATCGGTAGATCTCTTTGCGATGTAAAACTCTTACGAAGGTGATAATGTCTTCATCAGCAGTTAGTCCAATTCTGTAATCTCCAATCCTAATGCGGTAGTGATTGTCTTCGCCCTTGAGTTTTTTGAGGTTACTCACGTCTTGCAAGGTCTCAGCACTTTCAACGCATTCGATCTGCGCTTTGATTTTCGTAAGCAATGTTTCGTCTCGCAGTTTGCCTAAATCTTTCTCAAAGCTTTTTCTAAAGAATACTTCCACAACTACGATCCCAGAACTTTGAAAATCGCTTCTCTGCTAACTAACTCTGTAGTTTCGCCTTCTACGATCGCCTGCTGTAGCCCAATATCTTCTAGTGCTTCGGCAAGCAGTTCAGAAAATTCCTCTCTGTTCTCTTGAAGAACTTCTACGATCGCTGCTTTCAAAATTTCCTTGAGTTGGTTTTGATCTAGGCTCAGCTCAGGCATACTCTCTCCTTCCGTTTTAAGCGTCGAGTTTGATCTCGATCGTACCAAATGGCTGCTATTTATTTGCAGTTCTCCAAAAGAGTCGCTTTCTCTAACCCTGTTTTGGAAAGTTTTCTCACGTCTGGCATCTGTTGAATTATTTTCATGGTTTCGACGCTGACGGTGCAAACTCGATCGAGCAAATCAATCACTTGTTCTTTGTAGTCAGCAAAACGGTAAGTGTTGAATTTAGCAGCGATCGTTGAATCTTTAGGCTTTTTCTCTTTGTATTGATCAAGAATCCATTCCAAAGCGGAACGGTTGCCGAGTTTATAGTCCCAAGCGATCGCGGGGATGCCTTCTAAGCGGGTGATGTCGTCGAGAATAATTACACCGTTTACTTTATCCGCTTTGAGTTTTGCTTTGGGTGTCTTTGCTTCCTCATTTTTCTCGTCTTTCCGAACCAATTCAAATGCTTCAACGGTTTCATATCCGATGTGCAGTTCCATCAATTGCTCTCCCCAAGTGACCCATTGGGCGAAGTTGTCGTAGAAGGGCAGGCCAGGGAAGTCGCGTTTGAGGTTGAGTTCGTATTTGGTGCGGTAGGCGGGATGGTGAAGGACTGAGTAGGTGTAGTGAAAGATGTTTTGCTTGATGATTTTGGGATCGTTGTAGTGGGTTTGAAATTGGGTTAAGCCCCAGTCGGTAATGTTGTCAATGCGAGTTCCATCTTTGTTATAGCGGTAGAGAGGAAGGCATTGAGAACCCCCATTAGTCAAAACATCAGGAATATCTTCAATTCCAAGACAAAATTTATCACCGTCAACGCCAGATTTTATCCAGATTGCTTGATTATCACTTCTTGAAATAGGGAAGATGATTGGCAACTGATAAATCATTCCATTGAAATGTTTATCGAAATAGAGATATTTCTTGGTGAAAGGTCTATAGAGACTGATCCGAATTTTATCTATTTCAAAAGTCTTAGAAATTCTGCGAACTAGATACTTCTCCAGTTCTCTATCCCACTTGATATCGAATTTTCTAATTGTAGAATCCTCAAGTTTATCTTGATAAATTGCTACAAAATATTTCATTTGTTCAGCTAAACTCTCTTTCGAGAAGCTGTAAACCCATTCATCTCTCTGGGTCTTAATACCAGACGAAAAAAGTTCAAAAATTGCTTGATCAAATTTTCCAGCTTTTACCTCTTTGTCAAGCAATGGTAGAAGACTATCAAAGTCATTATCAGTTAAGTTAATCCAATTTCCTTTTTGGTCTGGCTGAATGTGCTGAAAGGGGATATCAGCAAATTTTGTATCTGCAAACCATTTGAGCTTTTCTTCTCTAGTTTGCTCATCTCGCATTGAGAAGTAGAAAATTTGAGCTTTTCTCATGCCCAAAACCGTTGAATTGGATATGAATCTAGCTGTTTATCTTGACTGATGATAATCAGAGAGTTTGTGATTGACTGGGCGACTAACATGCGATCGAACGGATCGCGGTGATAGAGTGGCAAAGTAAGATATTGCTCTGTGTCTGCAAACGAGAGTGGCAAAAGTTGAATTTCAAGCTGGTTGAGTAGCTGCGGCAATTCATGAAATGAATATTTTATCTCCAGCTTTCCTAAACCAAGCTTGATCGCAATCTCCCAAAAGTTGATGATGCTGGCAAAAACTGTATCAGCGTTTTCAATTCTCTCCTTTACTGCTGATGGTAGCTTAGGATTATCGTCAAAAAACCAGATTAAGGTGTGTGTGTCTAGCAGCATTATTTTTATACACAAGTCTTTCACATATAGTCTTTGAAGTCTTCAAGCGGCTCGTCAAAGTCATCTGACATCCAAATCTTACCCTTCAAAATTCCGGCTTGACGCTTCTTTTTTGGTGTCTCTGCTTCGAGCTTTTCTGACCCATACTTCTTAACCAAAAACTCAGTGTAGTGAAGAACTTCCTGCTTTAACGATTCAGGCAGCTTCTCAAGATTCTCTAGAATGGAAGTCTCTAACATTATTTGTCCTCCTTTGTTGATTTTTTAACTAGAAACATTACCGCTACACCTGTCTGAATACCAAAAACATTGTGCTTCGTTCCAGAAATTTTAGGATTGCTGCGAACATCCGATCGCGTGTCAGCAATATAAACATAATCAAACTCTTTTTCAAGATGCTTCCGAAATCCATCAAACGTTTTAGAGTCAATAAACGAACGGTTTGTAACAAATGCAGCAATCCCGTTTTTGCCCAAACGATCGGCTGCCCAACGGTAGAAACGAGTGTACATATCATACACACCGATCTGGTTTTGAGCAGTGCCTTGTTTAATGTAAGTTTCTCTAATGCGATCGTCGATCGCTTTATAAAAACGGTTTGCGTTTCTTTGATTAAAATTTTCTTGCCAAGCATTATAAGGAGGGTTGCCAATCACTACAAAAATCTCTTGATCGTTCTGACGTTTAATTCGCTCCGTGTTCTCAATGCTCATCGCAAACAAATCACCCTGCTTCCCTTCAAAACTGGTGTGATCTAACGTATCGACAAAGCAAATATTTTGAAACTCCTCATATTCACCCATCTTTTGCTGATAAGTAAACTCAATATTTAAGTTGGCAATGTAGTAAGGCAAAATGCCCACCTCATTACAAAAGATTTCATGCTGATATTTATGCTTAAGTTTGTCGTGCGGCAAATATTCGATCAACTCTGTGATGTAAGTGCCCGTGCCCGTTGCTGGGTCAAGCACCTTCACCCCCGGATCAGCCAGCAGCTTATTAAAATGCTTGTGCAGCAAATAATCGACACTCTCGATCATAAATCGCACAATCTCATTCGGCGTATACACAATCCCCAAGCGATCGGCAGCCTTCGGGTTATACGCCTTATAAAAATTCTCATACACCACCTTCAAAAACTTCTGTTTCTCATGATGGTTGGCAATACTTGCAGCCTTTTGTTTAATCACCGTGTAATAGCGATCGATAGAACTCAGCGTGTTCTTCCGCGTCGCTTTGGTGAAAAATGTATCAATAATCTTATTCAATTCTCGTGCAACATTATTATCGCGATGGAACTGCGACTCACTAAACACCGTGAGAAAGATATCTTCCGTCAAAATGTGTTGAATAATCATCTCCTGCACATCCAATAAGGCGATTGCAGGATTGATCGAATCTTGGCACATCTGCCAAAACTGATCGCGGCTTTGCTGATAGTTAACGTTTGTCTGATCCTGCTGCTGAAGGAGCGATCGCAGCGTCTCAACAATCGTCGGCAGATCACCCTTAAAGCTCTCGATCGCCTCCCGAAAACTCTTCACCTCTGGGCGCACGTAGTTGATAAAGGCATTGAGGAGACGATCGAGCGCGTCGGCATCTTTCATTAACACCCGCGATACTTCTTGACCCGCCTGAATCAGCACCGCCGTCTGAGAATCTTCAAACAAAATATTGTCATTGGGGTAGCCTTTGGCAAACTTCTTGGCAATCTCTCGATCCAAGTCGTCATCCTCATCTTTACTTTCCCAAAATCCCCAATCCAACCGCAGCGCATCCTTGACGGTGCCATCTGGACGCACCATCTTGCCATTCTTCGCTGGATACTCCAACTGACCGATCAAAACAAAGTCTCGCGTCTTGCAATACTCATTCAGCAGATTGAAAAACGCCCCACTAATTGCGCCCTCATTGCGAGAACCACCGTATTGAATAATTTTTTGAACGTCTGCGTGATACTGCGTGATCAAGAGTCTAGACATGATTTCGGGCAACGAGGTCAAGTGAACAGAAGCGGCTATAGTCTCAATTGTATTCAAGGTAGCAAAACGATCGAGAGACTGACTCAATCTCTGACCACCGCCGCTTGAAACAGTGTTTATCGTTTCTAAAGCATAATGATTCTCGTCCAGACGTGCGCCTTTCAGCTTCAGACCTGCAACCGTTATGTGCAAAACTCGGTCATTCAAGCTTTTTACTTCATAATTTGACCTCAGAACTCAATTAGCCGGGTTCAAACCTCAAGAATTTGACCTTAGAACTCAACCAGCCGGGTTCAAACCTCAACAATTTGACCTCAGAACTCAATTAACCATGTTGAGAACTCAAGAATTTGACCTCAGAACTCAATGAGCCGAGTTTCAACCTCAAAAAAAGGAGCTACGAACTCAAAAAGCCGAGTTATTTACTCCAACTTTCAAGCTTGTAGCTCCAAGATTAGGTTTCAGAAACTAAACGATCGGGCTAATCTCTACGCAGTCGGCTGATCACTCTTCGGTTGGCGAGGTTTGCGGTGAAATCGTTGTCCTAATTCCCCCAAAACTCCCTCTAGCCCAGCGCCTTGACCACTCGCCTTCGCATAACCATACACCTGCAACGCGGCCGCATACGCCTCACTTCCCGCCGCCATCGTCGTATCATCCACCAACGTCTGTAGCTGACTTAGCGCCACCACAATGGGATACATCGCTTCAAACAATTCCACATCGCGCCGCATTTCATCTAAATCAAACGCACGAGGCAAAAAGTCCGGGTTCTGCGTCGCCAACTCCAGCGCCTTGATTACAAACGCCCGACTCTTATCGCCCATCTTGGGCAACCCCTGACGCTGCTCCGCCGTCAAACCCACCAAAAACGGCAGCTTTGATTTGATCGTCGCGATCGCTTCCATCACCGCTTCTCTATCTGCCTTCGTCAACGTTGTACTGATTCTATTCATCGTCGTCAAAATTTTTAGGAGTCAATGCCTATAGAGTGCCCAAACTGCCTTAGAGGATGTTTGAAAAGTATCGTTTATCGCATTCACCCGCCCCTCGACTGAAAGTCAGGGCTAACCGAATTAAGTCCACTGAAGGGACTAAAAGCCAATCCACATACACTCTTCAGTCCCTTTAGTGGACTTCGCACAGGTTAGCCCTGACTTTCAGTCCAGGGCAGGACAGCAACGAAGCAAAGCAGCTTCTTATACTTTTCAAACGCCCTCTTAGATTTGTCGTGTGATTCCAGAATCCGTCCCAGGTCTGATGTCCAAAGTCTAGAGTCTAATGTCCAACCTCCAATCTCCTGACCGCTTTTGTCATTTCGACTGACGTTAAACTTGAGAGACTCCACACTTCTCAACAACAGGCTAATAACGGGCATGAAGCGCATTGTTTTGATTGCGGGCTTTGAGTCATTTAACGCTGACCTCTATCGGCAGGCGGCCCAGGTTGCTCAGGTACGGTGCCCAGCCTTGGATATTTTGGTGTTTAGCGATCGCGATCTCGCCGCCAATCCCACTCAAGTCGAAGCGGCCCTGCAAACGGCTGACGTGTTTTTTGGAAGTTTGTTGTTTGACTACGATCAAGTGATGTGGCTCAGAGAACGGGTGAAGCGCATTCCCATTCGTCTCGTCTTTGAGTCAGCGTTGGAGTTGATGAGTTTGACGCAGTTGGGCAAATTCGCCATTGGAGACAAGCCCAAAGGAATGCCGAAGCCCGTCAAATTCATTCTCGACAAATTCAGTAATGGGCGCGAAGAAGACAAGTTAGCGGGCTACATTAGTTTTCTCAAAGTCGGCCCCAAGCTGCTGAAGTTTGTCCCAGGGCAAAAAGTCCAGGATTTGCGAAACTGGCTAATTGTTTACGGCTACTGGAATGCAGGCGGCTCCGACAACGTGGCAGCCCTATTTTGGACGCTGGCCGAAAAGTACCTCGGTCTAGAAATTGGCGAAATTGCAGCCCCGATCGAAACCCCCAACATCGGACTCCTCCACCCCGACTACGCAGGCTACTTCGAGTCTCCCCAACAGTACTTGGACTGGTACGCCACCAAACAAACCCCCTCCTCCCTCCTCCCTCCTCCCTCCTCCCTCTCTTCATCCCTTCCCACGATCGCCCTTCTCCTCTATCGCAAACACGTCATCACCAAACAGCCTTACATTCCGCAACTCATTCGTCAGTTTGAGCAGGCTGGTTTGATTCCGTTGCCGATTTTTATCAACGGCGTTGAGGGACATGTCGCCGTCCGCGATTGGATGACGACCCCTTATGAGCAAGCGCAACGCCAGAAAGGAATTCGAGAAACGCCCTCGTTGTCGGCTGAGGCGGTGACTGTGGATGCGATCGTTTCCACCATTGGATTCCCGCTAGTCGGCGGCCCCGCTGGCTCAATGGAAGCAGGTCGTCAGATCGAAGTTGCCAAACGGATTCTCAGCGCCAAAAACGTGCCCTATATGGTTGCCGCACCGCTGTTGATTCAAGACATCCACTCCTGGACACAGCAGGGAATCGGCGGATTGCAAAGCGTTGTACTGTACGCATTACCAGAGCTGGATGGGGCGATCGACACGATTCCCTTGGGCGGCTTGGTCGGAGAAAAGATTTACCTGATTCCCAATCGCGTCAAACGGCTCACAGGCAGGCTCAAACAGTGGATTCAACTACATCAAACTGCAACGAGCGATCGCAAACTCGCCATTATTCTCTACGACTTTCCACCGGGCTATGGTGCGACGGGAACGGCTGCTTTATTGAACGTGCCGCGATCGCTACTCAACTTGCTCAAAGCACTCAAAGAACAAGGCTACACCGTCGGCGACCTGCCCGAAGATGGCGAAGATCTGATTCGTCAAGTCAAAGCAGCCGACACAGACATTCACCCTGATCAAACCTCAATTTCCACACGCAAGCTCGAAAAATGGCTCGGCTATCTGCTCACATCACGAGTCGAAAAACAGTGGAAATCGCTTTCAGGAAGCGGCATCAAGACATTGGGCGACGATCTGGTTTGGGGCGGAGTGCAACTGGGTAACGTGTGGATTGGCGTACAGCCCCCCTTGGGAATTTCGGGCGATCCGATGCGGCTGATGTTTGAGCGAGATTTGACCCCTCATCCGCAATATGCTGCTTTTTATCAGTGGTTGCAAAAAGACTTGCAGGCGAATGCGCTGATTCACTTTGGAATGCACGGCACGGTCGAATGGCTGCCGGGTTCTCCGTTGGGCAACACGGGCTATTCGTGGTCTGACATTCTCTTGGGCGATTTGCCAAATCTCTACATTTATGCGGCAAACAATCCTTCAGAATCGATTCTCGCCAAACGTCGCGGCTATGGCGTGCTGATTTCTCACAACGTGCCGCCCTATGGTCGATCGGGCTTATACAAAGAATTAATGTCTCTCAGAGAGTTGATCGCAGAATATCGAGAAGATCCCGAAAAGAATGACTTGTTGAGAAGTGCGATCGCCAAAAAAATCGCAGATACAGGACTGGATACCGACTGTCCCTTTGACGATGCAAAACGCCTGGGCATTGCCTTCACGCCAGAAACCATTGGACTCTTTAGCCGCGATGCTTTCAATCAGTATTTAGTCAAACTCTACGAATATCTGCAAATTCTCGAAAATCGGCTCTTCTCATCCGGCTTGCACACACTAGGCGAACCTCCCAACCCAGAAGCGTTAGAAACCTACCTCAACGCCTACTTTGATCAAGAGATTCTAAACAGCGATCAGCTTCTCGAAGCCGACAAAATTCGCAATCTGCTGGCTCAAAACACAGACGAATTGACGAATCTGCTGCGCGGTCTCAACGGTGAATACATTCCGCCTGCGCCGGGGGGTGATTTGCTGCGCGATGGAGCAGGTGTTTTGCCAACGGGACGCAACATCCACGCGCTTGACCCTTATCGGATGCCTTCTCCGGCTGCCTATGAGAGAGGACGAGCGATCGCTCAAAAAATCCTCACCCAACATTTGCAGGAACACGGCACCTATCCCGAAACCGTAGCCGTCATGCTCTGGGGCTTGGATGCCATCAAAACCAAAGGCGAATCGCTGGGAATTTTGCTCGAACTGGTGGGTGCAGTCCCCGTCAAAGAAGGTACAGGTCGAATTGTGCGCTATGAATTGCAGCCGCTCGAAATCGTCGGACATCCTCGTATCGATGTGCTGGCGAATCTCTCCGGCATTTTTCGCGATAGCTTCGTCAACATTATCGAACTGCTAGATGATCTATTTCAGCGATCGGCAGACGCAGACGAGCCAGAAGACCAAAACTTCATCCGTAAGCATGTTTTGAGTCTGCGATCGCAAGGGGTTGAGAACGCATCCGCAAGACTCTTCTCAAATCCAGCAGGCGACTATGGTTCGCTAGTCAACGATCAAGTGGTTGCTGGAAACTGGGAATCTGGAGACGAACTCGCGCAAACTTGGCAAGGTCGAAACGTCTTCAGCTATGGCAGAAAGGACAAAGGAGAAGCGCGATCGCAGGTCTTAGAAACGCTGTTGAAAACGACCGATCGGATCGTTCAAGAAATTGACTCTGTGGAATATGGCTTAACCGACATTCAAGAATACTACGCCAACACAGGCGGACTGAAACGCGCCGCAGAAAATCAGCAGGGTAAAAAGGTACAAGCCAGCTTTGTCGAAAGTTTCTCAAAAGACACCACACCGCGCAATTTAGAAGACCTGTTACGGCTAGAATACCGCACCAAATTACTCAACCCCAAATGGGCAGAATCGATGGCTACACAAGGATCAGGAGGTGCCTACGAAATCTCTCAGCGAATGACTGCGCTAATCGGATGGAGTGGCACCATAGACTTTAAAGACCAATGGGTTTATGACCAGTCTGCTGATACTTACGCGCTCGACTCAGACATGGCAAACAGACTCAAAGAATCAAACCCAGAAGCCTTTCGCAACATCGTCGGCAGACTTTTAGAAGCAAACGGCAGAGGATTTTGGCAACCCGATCCCGACAAACTGACAACGCTACGAGAACTCTACGAGACAGCAGACGAAGCGATCGAAGGAGTCACCCCAACCGCAACACTTTAAGTAATTCAAAATTACCGTAAACGCAAAAATCCCCGTGCATTGGAGCGATCGGAGATTCTGTCAATGTCAATTTAATGATTTTTTCGCTTCCTTGCTTGGAACTTCTGCCCCCCAACCCCCCATTCTGGGGGACTTTAAGAGAGGAAGCTTAGTTCAAAGTCCCTCACTCGTGGGGGATTTAGGGGGCTGAAGGGTTAAACACCGAAGCGAAAAAATAACCCAGCAAATTCATGGTTAATTACAGTTCGCGATCGCGCTCGATCTTTCTAGCAGGCGGCAACTCGTGATTCGCTTTGTGCGTTTCCTTGTCGGACTCTTTGATCAAATCTGTGGCCTGCTTGAGGAGATCTTTGAGCAATTTACGAACCTGACGTTCTCTTTTCGCTAACGCCGTTCCTGCTTCACCCAAACTTGATTCTAATTCGGCTGCCTTTTGATCCGCTTGACCTTTGAGAGACTCAGCTTGAGGACGCGCCTGTTCGTACCATTTTTTGGCATCGTCTAAATGCTCTTGAGCGCGATCGTAATAGCCTTCACTTCGAGCCGCAAGATTGGCTCTCAAAATGGCTGCTTGCGCTTGCAGTTGGGCGTACCGTTTCTTCAACAAAGCAACCTCCTCACTGTCGCGGATGGTAGCGATCGCTTGCTCAATTTGCTCCCGCACTTCAGCAGACATGTCTTTGCTTGCGTCCTTGAGTCCCGCGAGTCCTTCTTCGACTTCCTGTTCAAGTTCGCCTTCTTGCTCGTCTAATTGCGCTTGAAGCCGCTTAACTTCTGACTCAGTTTCAGAAATTTTTTGCTGACGCGCCCGACTGATGCCTTCGATCACGCCTTCCACCGAAGCGGTTACTTCTTCCTTAACATGTTCACCACTCTCTTGAATGCCAGATAGCGCAGAAGTAAACGCATCTTTGACAATCGATCGCAGTTCACTAGAGCCAATTTTGACTTCTGAAGTCACTTGAGAAACCGCAGATCTGACAATTTCACGAATGCGATCGGTACGCACTTGTCCCACTTCTTTAACTTGCTTCAAATCAGTTGAAATCTTTTCTTTGACAGGATTCGTCATGGTTTTCTCCTAATAGGAATACGTCTTACGATCGAGTATTTTTAAGCAATATCTGTCTTCAATTTCAATATGACGAAGTTTCTCACCTTTAACCTCTCTCTTTAGACGGGAAAAGCCAAAAAAACGGCCTCGATCACTCGATCAGAAGCCGTTAGGAGTTCAGATGATAGCTATCTCACAAAGGAAGCTGCACCCGATTTCTTTAATTAGAAGCTGAGATTAGAAGCTGAGACCAACACCCGCTTGCACGCTCAAAGCACCTGAATTGCTACCTTGGTAAGCGTTGATGCCATATTTCGCATCGCTGTAGACCACCACACCCTTAGCAACTTGAGACTCGACACCCGCCGTAATTACTGCCGCGTCTTTGTTGCCGATTTGAGAAGACTGATTTTCGTTTTGCACAAAAGAGTAGCCTGCACCGCCATAAACGTTGGTGTTTCTGCTCACAGGCAGGTCATAGGTCACAGTCGGAATCACAGCGCTGTTTTTGCCTGTATAGAGGACAGTCCCTCTCACAGAAACAGGCGCATTCGGAACTGCAAAACGACCTTGAATGTTTCCACCAAATACAGCCGCATCGTTAGTGCGTCCTCCATTGGTTACGCCTGCCGAAGCGCCAGCGCCCACATAGCTACGATCGAAGCGATCGGTTTGAGTGCCGATGGGTTGAGCCGAAGCGGAACCCGCACCTAAGAAAAGAGGAGCAACGGCTGCAATGGAAAGAGTCGAAAGAAGGGCAACGGACTTAAGAGAGAGTTTCATTTTCGTATCCCTGAGTGACGTGAGTTTGTGTTTGCTTTCTTACTTTCTAAGTCGTAAGAATTGATTGAATTGTTCCAGGGATTTCAACAAGCTTTTAATTTAATCAAGGGACTTTTTGAAGGAATCTCAAAAGTTTTGATGAGTCGGTTGGAAGCAGTTGAAACTTAATTGCCCGGAAACAAAGAGTGGTTAGTTCCTGATGGGTATTCACCTCTCATATCTATAGTTTTAGTGTGTGGCTCGGTTTGATTTGTAGTCTGATGGTCTGTTTGCAAACTGTCACATAAATTCCGTAATGTTTTAGTCTTGAGAAGCAATAAATTACAGAGTTTCTGTTAGTTAAAGGTGCAATTAAGTTCGGTAAATACTACCTGTGATTCACAAAAGCCAGCGCAAAAAATAAGCTCTCTGGCTCTCTATACCTGTGATGCGAAACTGATTTCAAGTGACGATTAATCCAGTTTCTTTAAGCTTGAGAATTGATCGCTGCCTGATTCCCTCACTTCCTACTTAGCAACAGGAACGATCGCAAGAAATCCAAATCGCTAATAGATTAGATGAAACCTACGGCTGGATTGTTCCATTTGAGGTAGCTAGACAATCGTGCAGTAGCGATCGCGCCCTTCTGCCTTGGCCTGATAAAGCGCCTTGTCTGCCGCCGTAATTAGCGTCTCTGGAGGCTTGTGCTGCGTCGGAATCGTCATCGTCACCCCCAAGCTCACCGTGACGATCGGCTCGACTTTAGAGGTCAGATGGGCAATTTTCAAGCGCTTGACTCCTAATTGAATCTCCTGCGCCACCTGAATTGCCCCCTCAAGATCAGTCGTCGGCAAAACCACCGCAAATTCTTCGCCGCCATAGCGGGCAGGTAAATCGATCGCTCGTTTCGCCGCATTTTGAATAATCTGGGCCACCTGCCTGAGACAGTCATCGCCCGCCTGATGCCCGTAAGTGTCGTTAAACAGCTTAAAACAGTCAATATCACAAAGAATCAGCGACAACGGTAACTGCTCTCGCAGCATGTGTGACCATTCTTGCTGGAGATACTCATCAAAACGGCGACGGTTGGCCACCTGAGTCAGCCCATCAAACGACGCGAGACGCTGAAGTTCGTGGTTGGCTTCTTCAAGCTGCTGATAGAGGCGCACCTGCTGGATCAATCGCCGAACTCGCTGCCGCAGCACCGCCCAATGAATCGGCTTGGTAATGTAATCGACCGCCCCCGCCGAAAAGGCCTGATCCACCGACTCTTGATCCTCTAGCCCCGTGATCATCAAAACAGGAGTCTTGCTGCCCCCTTCGCACAGGTCTTGAATCCGCTTACAGCAGGCAAACCCATCTAACACAGGCATGATCGCATCTAGCAAAACCACGTCGGGGCGCAGTCGCGAAAATAGGGTCAAGCAGGCCTCACCGTCGATCGCCTCTACTACCTGATAGCCGTCTTGCTCCATCGCTTGGCGCAACCCAATCCGAGTCGTTTTGTCATCATCAGCGACCAGAATCAACGGAGGATTATGGTTAGAGCGCATTATCTCTGACATTGCTGAAGTTCCAGGTTGAGCGAAGCTTTCACGTTGTCGTATTCAGCCTCCAGTTGGCATACTTTTGAGGCAACACTTTCTAGAGTTCCCAGTTGCAGTAGGGTTTCCAACTCTCGGCAGAATTCGGCCAACTGGATCGCGCCCAACATGCCGCTGGTCGATTTGAGGGTATGGACTGCCTGTTGTAGGGCGAGCCAATCCTGGGTTTCGGCGGCTGTTTGAATCGTTTGCACCAGTTTGAACGCATCGAGCAGGTAGCTGTTAATAATATCAGCTAGAAAGGTTTCTCCTTCATTAGCCAGACTGCGGATTGCTTGCAGCGCTTTGCGGTTGAGGGTGATGCGATCGGGCGAAGTGCGCGGGGTCGATCGCCCAGACGGATCTGTCGGAGTGCCTCCCAACGCGAGTCTAAAGGCATTGTCCCGGTGAGCCTGATTGAGTGCCCGCATCAAAGCCTCGATCCGAATCGGCTTGCTCAGGTAGTCATCCATGCCGACATCTAGACAAGTTTGGCGATCGCCCTGCATGGCGTTGGCGGTCATAGCGATGATATAGGGGCGCAGCCGAGGGGCCCACTCTTGATGAATCTGCTGAGTGGTAATCAGCCCGTCCATTTCTGGCATCTGGACATCCATCAAAACCACATCATAGGCTTGACGGCGCAGGGCCTCTAACACTTCCAGCCCGTTTCCAGCGACATCGGCGCGATAGCCCAACCGTTGCAGGAGATGCAGGGCGACTTTTTGGTTAACCACATTGTCCTCAGCCAGCAAAATCCGCAGGGGATAAGGGTCGATCGGGCAGGCTTCCTCGGAGGCGGGCGATCGTTCCTGTACCAGTTGAGGCGGCGGGGGCACGATCAATACGGACTTTGCGGTGATTGTGAAGTAGAACGTAGAGCCTTGTCTGGCAATCACGCGAGGCACTTGAGTAGGCGGATCTCCCCCGACTTGTCCGTTGCTCTCGACCCACATTTGACCGCCCATCATTTCGCTCAGACGTTTGCTGATTGCTAGTCCTAGTCCGGTGCCTCCATATTGGCGACTGGTCGAAGAATCAACCTGACTAAAGGATTTGAAGAGGCGATCCATGCGATCGGGCGGAATGCCAATTCCGGTATCCTGGACAGCAAAACGAAGGGAGGTGTGAGACGTGCGTGGGGCGTTGGGATCGGCTTGAACGGTGACTAAAATCTCTCCTTTGTCGGTAAATTTGATGGCATTGCTCAACAGATTGACGAGAATTTGTCGTAGTCGAGTTGCGTCACCAATAATCGTTCTGGGCAGATCTGGGGCGATTTTGTAGGACAGGTGCAGTTTCTTTTCGGCGGCTCTGGTGATCAGCAGGTCGATCGAGTCGCTGACACAGGCTTGCAGATCGATGGGCTGCTGTTCTAATTCGAGTTTGCCAGACTCAATTTTTGAGAAGTCGAGAATGTCGTTGATGATCGTCAACAGCGTGTCGCCACTGCCCCGAATCGTTTCGATAAAGTCGCGCTGCTGATGGGTCAACTCCATGTCGAGCAAGAGTCCCGTCAAGCCAATCACCGCATTCATCGGCGTGCGAATCTCGTGGCTCATGGTGGCCAAAAATTCGCCTTTGGCTCGGTTGGCATCTTCTGCGGCTTTTTTGGCCTGTTCTAAGGCCACATTCTGATTGGTCAGTTTTTCGCGCTGAAGGGTTTCTCGCTTTAACAGACGCGCCTGGGCGAGGGCAATTCCCACCTGATCGGCGACGGCTTCGAGCAGTTCGATTTCGTCCTCGCTCCATTGCCGAAACGAGTCACACTGATGTAGGCTGATCAATCCGTTGGGGTGCCCCTGATAAGAGGTGCGAATCGCCAGCATGGATTTAAGCTGAATCTGTTGGCAAAGCCCGACCACCGGGTGCAGCAGTGGGTCAATGTAGACATTCAAAGAGGCAATGGCTCGATCGGAACCGAGCATCGCTTCGACGTGAAGGTTGCCTTCAAGGGGGATTTCTAGCCCAAATAGAGACGGCCAGCCAGATTCTAGATACTCAGCGACGATCGGGATCTTGGGCGAAGAGGTCTCCAATTGAGATAGCTCAAACCCAGAAAGGAGTGCGTCATCGGCGGTGCCCACATAGGCGTGAATCAGGCAGCGATTGACCCGAAAGGCTCGACCAATCTGCGTGGCCGTGGTTTGGACGATCTGCTGGGTATCCAGACTTTGCCGAATTTCTTGCGTAATCTGTCTCAGCAGTAATGTGCGCTGATATTGGCGCTGTAGGGCATCTTCGGCTCGTTTGCGCTCTGTGGTATCGGTCTGTACGCCGACATAGTGGGTCAATCGCCCCTGGGCATCGCGAACCGGAGAAACCGAAAGCTCGTTCCAAAAGAGGGTGCCATCTTTGCGGTAGTTTCGCAGGTTGACGACGCAATCTTCTCCCGCTTTGATGGCGCTTCGCAGAGATTCTAAAGCCATCTGGTTGGCTTCGGGGCCTTCGAGAAAGCGCCCATTTTTGCCCACGACTTCATCGGCGCTGTAGCCTGTGATCCGCTCAAAGCCAGGGTTCACATAGATCATGGGATTGTCGGGCAGCGTCGCGTCGGTGATGATGATGCCGTTGCTGCTGGCTCCGATCGCCCGTTCTAATAATCGCAGGCGCACCTCGGACTGTTTGGCTTCGGTGATGTCGCGACAGATGCAGATAAATCCGCCCTGAGTGAGGGTGAGCGAGATTTCTTCATAAAAAGTGCTACCGTCCTGACGTTTGGCGATCGCTTCTCCGCGCCATTGACCTTCTCGGTGCAGGATGGGCAAGATTTCTCCCTCGATCCGCGCCATCTCATCGGGGTAATAGAGCGTCGTCAACGATTTGCCCACCAGATTGCGGCTGTGCTGGTAGCCAAAAATTCTTAAATAAGCATCGTTGAGATAGAGAAACTGACCGTCGTCGCTGAGAATCGCGATCCCGTCCATAGCGGCGACAACGGCGATCGATTGATGGTGCAGAGACTCCTGATCGGTGAGCAGGTGAGTCGCTTGCTGGATCAGACGACGGGCGATGGGATGAGTCTTTAGACGCGACTTTTTTTGCCTTAGCCGCCGAATCAAAAAAATCAGCAGAGCAAGGTTGCAGAGTGCCGCGATCGCATTTGCACTCAGAAAAGCCCACTCAACAGTCACTGCAAGCATTCAAGTTCGCTCTTACGGATGACTAATCTAGCCAGGTGCCTCTTCTTTTCGCAATGGAAGTTGACTGGATAACCCAAGTCAGGAGCCACGGAGATATTTGCTGGACTCCCGTCTTTCAGTGGGTCAACGTCCACGGAATTTTTTGGCCACTTCTTTAGTTATATTGCAACCCTTGATGATTAGTATCAAGCAAACTTCATCGGTGTCAAGCAGAATTCAGGAGTATCTGGCAACTAGCTAGCAAATTCTGGAGATTCTTTGGTTTCAACGACGAGATCAGGCAGCCCTTCTAGCTTTTCGGTGGGCACGACTTCTTCAACTAGGGGCACAAAAATCGTTAGCCCTCCCGGAACGCACTCAATGTCTACGGGTGTCACTCCGACCATTTCGCCATCCAAAACGACTTTCTGAGGCGGATTTGTCGTGATCTTAAACCGCTTGGCTCGTAGGTAGCCAATATCGTCACGCTCGGCTGGGGTGCCACTCAGAGCCGATTGCAGTAAGTGATAAGTAGCGGCGATCGCGCCTGCTTTATTAGAAGGGGCGACGATCGTCAGATCGAGCAGTCCATCATCGACAATCAAGCCCGCCGGCCCTTGAGCCAATACGGAAGTTGCCGGAGCTGCATTGGCCACCGTTAGCGCAGACGCTGTAACCGAAATGATTTTATCTTCCGTTTCGATTTCGGTTTCAAAGGGTTCTAGATTGCGAAGTTGTTGGAGTCCGGCTAGCACGTAAGCCAGCATTCCAAAGCGATTTTTGGCTTCGCGATCGGCGCGTTCCACCGTTTCTGCCTCAAAGCCGATTCCTGCTAAAAGAACCATCGGTTTGCCGTTACAGAAGGCTGCATCGACGGTTTTGGTGTTGGACTGTAAGATAGTTTCACAAGCGGCTTCGATCGTCGTCGGAATGCCCATCGCATTTGCAAACGCATTTGCGGTGCCACGCGCGATCACCCCTAACGGAATGCCCGTCCCCACCAGGGCTGTCGCCGCCGCCGAGAGGGTGCCATCGCCACCAGAAGCAATCACCGCATCGACCCCTTGAGCGATCGCCTGTTCTGCTAAATGGTCAGCATCTATTTCTTCGGTGGTCAGGTGAATATCCAGTTCGATGTCAGCCAGCAATGCTTTGATCGTTTCTAGGTCTTGGTCGGGGTTGCCTTGTCCAGCAACAGGGTTAAAGATGAGAAATGCAGAGCGCATAATAAAAGTTTGGTATAGAAACTAGACGGATGACTTCTAGATAACATGTTTGCCCTGGCTGAAAGCTCATACCGACGATGGATTTCCGGGTTGTAAATCAACATTTTGTGATTGAACTGTCACAATAGACGTAGCTAAATTGGGAGCGAATTATGGCAGATTCTTTGATGTACCAGGAAGAGCATTTTGTGGTGCTAGAAACCGACCAACCAGAGCAATTTTTGACCGCTGACGAGATGTTAGAAAAGCTACGATCGATTTTGTCTGAACGTCAAGATGCGTTGCCCCCAGATGTGCAGAGGTTTTCAACGGTGGCAGATCAAGCCCAGCATCTGCTAGACACGACTTGCGATTTAGATATGGGGGCGGGGCAATATCTTCAGTGGTATGCGGTGCGATTAGAGAAGTAGGAAGAGGGGTGCGATTTGTCACCAAAAAATCAAAGACAAAGCTTTTTGTTGGGTGGTCAAAACTACATTTACCAAAACAAAAATCGCCGTCGCAGATGATTAAAACTCTGAATCAGTTTTCGAGTCTGCGAAGGTAGACTTCGTTTGAGTAAGCGCAAATTCAGTTCCAAAGCAATTTGTGAAGCACTTACTCTCAACAACTGATGAATCAGAGTTTCATAACTTTTGGAGTTGATTAACGTGAATTCGATGAAATCTTTCGCTGCGGTTTTTAATCCAGGCAGCCCCCTAAATCCCCCACGAGTGAGGGACTTTGAACAGGCAGCCCCCTAAATCCCCCACGAGTGAGGGACTTTGAACCAAAATCTTGTCTGCAAGTCCCTCAAAATTGGCAGCTTGGGGGGCAGAAGCGCTGAAGAATGAAGCAAAAAAACTTTATCGAATTCACGTTTGATTAGAGGTGCGATCGCCAAAGCTGCCTAATTTCAGCCCTCATCCCTCCTTTCTCCCTCAACCCTCAAACCAGGACACGCCCGCAAACACCAAAAACAAAATGCCGCCGATCGTGGTTACCATACGTTCTGAGATATGTCCGGCGATCAGTCTGCCTCCCATAACGGCGATCGCGGTGCAGATTCCATGTCCGACGATCGAGCCGAGGGTAATTCCCAGGGCATTGTTGGTGGCGGCCAGGGTAATGGTGGTGATCTGAGTGCGATCGCCCAATTCGCCCATAAACACCAGCACAAACGCTTCTAAACAGATGGCGAAGGGAGTCTTTTTCTTTAAGTTGGCTTCTGCTTGAGCGATCGCGGCGACGGCTTCTCGTTCGGCATCGCTGGCACAGTCGAGGAGGCGATCGTCTGCTGCGAGAGACTGATTGCCACATTCTGGAGGCATTTTGTAAGCGTCATACAGCAGCTTGAACCCAAAGCCGACAAAGAGCAAAATTGAGCCGTAGTGAATGATCGGTTGGGGCAACAGTCCCAAAAGCTGACCCAGCGCCACCGAGAGAATCGTCATCAGCGACAACGCCGCGATCGAACCCGCAAACACATAGCGGCGGCGGTGACGCATCGCTAGACACATGGCAATAAAGAATGTCTTGTCGCCCAGCTCATTAATGGTGATTAAGGTCAACCCAGCCATAAAAGCACTCAACATCGGTCAAGCTCCTCAGAATTGTGGTGGCATCTGAGGTGACTTGATGAGAATGCAGACGACTCCACCAAGCCCACAACAGATGTGAACTTAGTGAAGGTCTCGCTTGCAAGAATGCCAGGTTTTAAGTTTTGAGGTTGCCGAGCGGTTTAACTCATCCCTCTCGCGCAGCGTGCCGCTAGCGGCAACCCCTCATCCCTTTTCTGTCTCTTGTCACTTGAACCAGGCTCATCGCCAGTATGTTGATTCAAATGGGCTGGTTTTTGACCAGCAGCTACTCCCCTTCAAACTGATGCAATTATATAGGTCTTTGGGGGTGAGCGATCGAGATTTCAATTTTTATGGAAGGACACATCAAAGATAAAGTGACACTAATGAGGGGGCGATCGCCAAATTATACTTAATCTGATGGAATAGAGTCCTCTACCTAGTAAGCCTAAATTGATTTTTGAGAGCCTGCCTAGCAATCGACTCGTAATTAGTAGAAAAAACGTTCAGCGCAATGATGATTAGCTCTTCTCATCTTTTGCTCGACAAACGAAACTGCTCTTTAGTCAGCTATCCACCTGAAACAAGCTGATTGAAAAGCCCTAAAATTTGCCTGAGCTACTATCTTAAAGCACTCAAATGCGCTACGATTACTCGTTGGTTTATGCATACTAGAGAGAAATTGAATGACTAGCAGCATCTCTACAATTGACTTATTTTGTGGTGCTGGTGGACTAACTTATGGGTTTGAGCAAGCAGGTCTTCCAGTGAGAGTTGGATATGATATTGATCCAGCATGTAAGTTCCCGTATGAGCATAATAATAAAGCTAGATTTATACGGAAAGATGTCAGTCTTGTTAGTAAGCTGGACTTAGAAGAACACTTTTCTGGAGACGTGGTGAAGGTCTTAGCAGGTTGTACACCTTGCCAGCCCTTCTCAAGCTATGCAAGACGTTACGATGATAGAGAATTGAAGTGGAAACTTCTACAAAGTTTTGCTCACCTAGTGCAAGAGTGTGAACCAGAGATTGTCTCAATGGAGAATGTGCTTCAGTTAAAGCATCATCCTGTCTTTATGGAGTTTGTTCAAACTCTAGAGACTTTAAACTATTCAGTTAGATCTTGTGAAGTTAATTGCTTGGACTATGGGGTTCCTCAAGCTCGAAAAAGACTAGTTCTTCTTGCCTCGAAATTTGGAAGGATTAAATTAATTCCACCGACACATGATAAGAAGGGATACAAGACAGTCCGTAAAACGATCGAACATCTTGATCCGCTCTTTGCGGGTCAAACATCAAAGACTGATCGACTTCATCAATGCAGTAAACTGTCTGACTTAAATCTTCGCCGTATTCAAGCCTCTAGACCCGGAGGTACTTGGCGCGATTGGTCTGATGATTTAGTGGCCAAATGCCATACGAAAAAAAGCGGTCGAACTTATCCAGGAGTATATGGTCGAATGGAGTGGGATCGTCCCAGCCCAACTATCACAACACAATGCTTTGGTTTTGGTAATGGGCGTTTTGGACATCCTGAGCAAGATCGCGCTATATCTCTCAGAGAAGCAGCATTATTACAAACTTTTCCACAAAGTTACGAGTTTGTAGCTTCCGATGAACCCGTTATTTTTGATCGAATTGGACGGCTAATTGGTAATGCTGTTCCCGTCAAGCTAGGGCAAGTCATTGCTCAAAGTATTCTAGAACACGTTGAAAGATTTACTTAAGGAGTAATTACTGTAGACGCATCCAAATACTCTGCATTGTCCAGATAAGTCTCAATGTTTTGAAGTATTTGCTTCAAATATTTAATTACTTTATTCTTTATTTCTAGAAGCTCACCTGCGGTTTTATCACGTCCTACTTCTGTAAAAGACTTAAGTCCATGCGCCAAATCATTTCTGTTTGTTTTGACAGTTAACAAATCACTGCCATCACCTGTTTTTGCGTATTCAGTTGAATGAGAGAATCCATATTCAGCCGCAGTGCTCTTAATTTTTCTCCCGTCAATGTTGCCAGAAAATAAATCCTCTTTGTCGAAACCAGCGGTAATGATATCGACGGAGATGGCTGTTATGCTTGAGAAAATCTTATCGGGATTTCGCTTTTTAAGATTTTTGAGAACAATTTTCTTAAGTTCAGGCCTTATCTGATCATAAGAAACTCCCTTACTCCTTAGCTCATCAAAGATTGCTTCGATGACATTCCTCATCGTTGCTTCTACTAAATTATAAAGCAACAAAAAACCGCTTGCCTTTAGAGTCTTTAATAACTCAGGATCAATGTCTTTAATTTTTGAACTACTACCTTTACCATCCATGCTCAGTTTAGTTGTGCCTTGCTCTAGACTTTTCAAAAAAATAAAATATCTACTCACTTCTCTAGAGCGTTCAGTAAAATCTTGAAGCAATACACTAGTCATAATTTGCCGAGAAGTTGGTCGCGCACGTATTCAACCCGACTTTTTACTTTAGGCTTGGAATTGCTTGCATCTGAGGTAGTGTGTTTCTTAAACTCTGGCGAATCTAGCCATTCCATTGACCTTGGCTCAAGATCACTTTTCTCTCTTAACGCAAGCGCAGTGCCTACAGCGATCGCCTCAAACCTAATTCGAGGGGTAGTAGTATTATTTTTACCCTTACGAAATCCATTCGGAAAATACTTCTCTACAAAGTCAAGCATTGATTCAAACTCAGCTTGCATTAGTTCCTGATTAAAGCTGGCATTATTATTCTTTTCTAAATATGCATTGAGAAACTCATTAACCTGACGTTGAAAATTCTCGTAGTTATTTAGATAAGCAAAAAATCTCAGCACAAACTCTTGTGGTTCACGTCTATCAACAAGGGCTTCTGAGAATGGGCATAAACTGCGGAACCTAAGATTATTAGATAGCTGATCAATAAATTCAAGAAATGGCCCACGTTGTATTCCTCTGCGCTTTTCCATTTCATTCAAAACAACACTGCCCGTGTTAATACGCTCAAACATATCTCTACGGATATCTTCAGTTGCTTTTTCAGTTAGTTGAATCATCCGAAGCGTAGTTCGCTTAAAGCGTCTCTGACGGGAGAGAGGTAAATCAGAAAACTTGAAATCATTCAATTTCTTCAACTTTTCGAGGTCTTCAAGCTTTAGCTCATTGTTAAGGAATTTAGCCAAAGTACGAATGCGCTGTGTACCATCTATTATTTCCAAACGTGCTTCATTCTCTTCATCGGGAATATCAGCTACAAAAACATACGGGATAGGCAATCCTAAAATCACAGATTCAATGAATTTTGACTGCCTTGCTTCATCCCAAGCCATTTCTCGTTGATAATCTGGAATGAACAGTTCATTGGTATCATCTTCTAGTCCATTGGTATACTTTTGAACAAGTATTTCTACTGGGTATTCTTTTGTGTCGTAGTCTATGGGTTTCTGCTTATCTCGTATTTCTGCTTCAGCCTGATCTCTTCTTTCATCTGTGATTTCTACTATTGGGGTGTTTGCTGCTTTTGGCATTTTACTTTCTAGTTTCGGTGATGTCATAGCACGGCAAAAGAAGCTTACGTCTCAGTCGAACTGTCCATAATTTTAGCCGTTCACGGACGAATGGGGCCAAGCTTGAGGGTTTCTAAGTTGAGCGATTGAGCAGGCAGGAGAATTGTAGTTGGAGGTTGTCAAAGCCGAAAGTCAAAGTAAGTTTCACCTGTGCTTGCCCTACCAATCCTTTTAAGCAGCGCGTTCTATTGGTAAGACAGGAACGATCGCTCTCATCAAAATTCCCAAAATCTTGTTAACTTCTCGAATGTAGTATTCTGTGACATCAATGTGAACGAGCTTTTCTTCTAATGTGATAAAGCGCCAAAGTGTCCCGCTGGTCGTCACTCCATAGATGATTGGAATTTCATTTCCTGCTTTTTGATTAAACCGTTGAGCCGCAATCATCGAAGCAACACATTGCCCCAGACCCGCTTTGATGTTTTCATTCTTGGCTTCTGTAATCAAAATGACAGGCGCACTAATGAAAAACTGTTCTTTTGAGCCACTAATAATAAAATCACAAAAACCAGCAAGTCCTTGTTCAGGTTCGACATTAAACTCGGTTCCTGAAAACAGACTAATTTGATTTTTTAACTGCCGTCTGACTTCGAGTAAAACGGGTGCAATCATCAGTTCAGAACGCGCTTTTTCGGTGTTGATTGCAGTTGCTAAAGGGATAGATTCCTCCAACATTTGTTTGAGAAAATTAGAGGGTTCTATCTCCTCGACATCAAAAAATAAGTTGCGACTTTCTTCGAGGATTAAATCAAAGTCTTGTTGAACTTCAGAGAGGGTGAAATCGCTGTATGCCATAGGTTGAAACCTCAATACTTGCGCTCTTTGGGTTCAAATAGATTGACGGTGACGGGCAGATAGTCGATGTCGATCCCGGCGGCCGAGAAGTAGGCAAGCGTATGCTTGAGAAAAGTTTCGTCGTTGCGGGTTGAGAAGTCTTCTCGAAAGTGAGAGCCTCGACTTTCTTGGCGGTTGAGCGCCGACGTGAGAATCATTTCACCCACAATTAAAAGACTTCGTAACTCCAACGCTTCTGTGATTTCAGTGTTCCAGAGTTTGCCTTTGTCGTCGAGTCTGATTTGAGTATATTTTTGCTGAATTTCTCTCAGTTTGACCAATCCCGCCTGCATCACTTCTGAGGTGCGAAACACGCCACAATGCTCGGTCATACAGTCTTGAAACGCTTGTCGAATCGCACCAATCCGGTATTCTCCAGGCTGATCGAGCAGCGTTTGAATTTGTGTTGCAGTTTCGGCCACATACTTCTCAGGATTCAAGTCTGGAAGCTTGCGATTTTGGACATATTGAGCGATCGCCGCTCCCGTTCTCCGCCCAAACACGACACATTCCAACAGTGAGTTGCTGCCCAACCGATTGGCTCCATGCACCGACACACAAGCCGTCTCCCCCGCCGCAAAAAATCCCTCAACCAGATCGTGGCTGCTGGCTCTGACTCGTCCCTCGGTGTTGACGGGAATCCCCCCCATCGAGTAGTGAACTGTGGGACGAATGGGCATCGGTTGCGTCACGGCATCAATTCCGACCAGTCGGTGCGCCTCTTCCCAGCAAAACGGCACGCGGCTCATGATTTTCTCTCGTCCCATGTGGCGCAAGTCAAGATAGACAAACGTGCCGCCTTTGGTGCCGTCGAGATGAACGCCCCGACCTGCGCGAGTTTCGTAGGTGATGGCGCGAGAAGTAATGTCACGGGGAGCCAGCTCCATGCGCGAAGGCGCGTAATTGGCCATGAAGCGATCGCCCTCGCTATTAATCAGATAAGCCCCTTCTCCCCGCACCGCTTCAGAAATCAACACGCCCACAGGCAATCCTGTCGGATGGAACTGCACAAACTCCATATCCTCAAGGGGTAAGCCAGCCATCGCCGTCATCGCCAACCCGTCCCCTGTGGAGGCATAGTCGTTAGAAGTCGTGTTGTAAACCCGCCCATAGCCGCCCGTCGCAAACATGACTGCTTTAGCGCGAACAACTTCTAGCTGCCCGGTTTCGATGTGATACATCACCACACCTTTGGCCTGTCCCTCTTCTAAAATCAGGCGCGTCACGTACCATTCTTCGTAGACTTTGACCCCATACTTCATCAGATTGCAGATTAGCTCATGCAAAATCGCGTGACCCGTTTTGTCGGCCGCGTAGCAAGTCCGATTGTGAGAATGTCCGCCAAAGGCACGTTGAGCAATTCGCCCGTCAGGAAGGCGCGAAAACAAAACGCCCATGTGTTCTAAATCGATCACAACATCAGGGGCTTCTTGCGTGAGAATCGCGACGGCATCCTGATCCGCCAAATAGTCCGATCCCTTGACCGTATCGAAGGCGTGAGCTTCCCAGGTGTCAGTCGCATCGACATTTTTCAGGGTTGCGGCCATTCCGCCTTGCGCGGCGACGGAGTGCGATCTAATCGGGTGAGTTTTGGCCACTAATCCGACACTCAAACTGGGATTGGTACGGGCGATTTCGAGGGCTGCGCGTGACCCTGCAAGTCCGCCGCCAACAATGATGACATCGTGATCGAGCATGTTGAGAAGGGAGGAGGGAGGAGGGAGGAGGGAGGAGGGAGGGACTTTAGACGTTGGACAGTAGACAAAGAGGAATTTTGAGTCTTTGGTCTCTGGTCTTTAGTCTCTTGATTAGTTGGCGATCGGCTTCCCGCTCACTTGGGCGGATTTGTTGGGGGCTTGAGCGACTTGCATCGCTTTGACTAACTGGGCCAGGGAGGTTTCTAGCTGAGTTCCGGCATCCATCGCTACCCAACCTTGAGTCGTCAATTGGCGAAACTCAAAGTGCAGGTGAGGCCCCGTCGAATTGCCCGTACTGCCGACTCGCCCGATCACCGTGCCTTGTTTGACGACTTCTCCAGGCTTGACAAAAATCTCTGATAAGTGGGCGTAGAGCGTTTGCTGGGTGTTTTGATTGTGACTCAGGGCAACGGCTAACCCGTATCCGCCTAAAAAGTCGGCCATCGCTACCTGACCTGCATAAGCTGCTAACACAGGAGTCCCCATTGGTGCGCCCAAGTCTGTTCCTGAGTGAAAGCGACTATCGCCTGTGATCGGGTGAACGCGCCAGCCAAACAGCGAAGTGATCGGAGCCGGGAGTGCGAGAGGAAAGATTAGCCGAATGTTGTTGCCCAGACGACCGATCGGGCGCACGGTGCGATTGTAGTAGTCCCGAACAGTGCTGTATTCGCGTCCTACCGGGGTGGTGCTGCCTGGATTCCAACCGATCCCACTGCTCGAAAGGCTGACCGGGCCCGCTTGAATCGGTGCCACACTCATCGGAGTTGATCGATCCACAGGCGGGCGACTCACGATCGTCACAGGTTCTGATCGCTGGGTGGCACCCAGATTGTAGTTGGTGCGATCGATAAAGGTGTCTGGGACGGGAGCGGCTTCTTGGGAGGAGACAATTTCGGGGGCTGAGTATTCGGGGGCAGCGGGGGCAGGAATGATCACCGCAGGTTCGGGAGCCGAAATCACGGGATCAGGGGTCGCCGTGTTGTCGGGCGAGATCGGCGTTTGGGCCAGGCTGACTCTTCCACTCAAAACGCCCAACCCCACCCACCAACTCATGCCGCAGAGCAAAAAGAATCGCTGTTTAGCCAGCTTGGGCGCGATCGAAGGAAAAATTTTGTGCTGAGTCATGGGGCAATCCTCGCGGACGATGAAGTGGACGGTTGACAAGTTTTCTGAGTGATGGCGGATGTCAGGGAGTCTGCTAATCAAAAATCATTGTGAATCTCCCTCCAGCGGATGCTCTGTCTTATTGTGCCTTGCTCGATCGCGTTCGTGTAGAAATCAGAAGCGTTGACAAAGATTTGCCGACGAAAACCTACTGTCTTGAAATGTTGCTCACGGCTCTTTGGAGTTGAGCGAGCGATCGGTTGTAGCCCAAAATCGCACTCACCAAACTGCCCTCAGCCCGCGTGAGATCGGTTTCTGCGTTGATCACTTCTGTCTGGGTGCCGACCCCCGCTTGAAAGCGTAATCGAGCTAACCGTAGTGATTCTCTGGCTTCATTGAGAGCCGTGCCCGCCGTGGTGATGTTAATCCGATTGGACTGCAACGTAGAAAAGGCCTGCTCAACCTGGAAGCGAACCGTGTTGCGGTTTTGAGCAAATCGAGCCTCGGCAATCTCTTTGTTTTTTTCCTGCTGTCTGGCACGAGCGACGGCAGCTCCTCCATCGTAGAGACTCCAGCGGGCCTGGAGACCAATACTGTAGCCATCGGCGGCTCTGACGGGCTGCTCAAAAACATCCAAAAGATTATATTGAGCCGACACGCTGACGGTGGGCCCTAACGCAGAAAGGGCGGCTTTGCGCTGCTGTTCGCTGACTTCTCGTTGGACAAGCTGCTGCTCTAATTCGGCTCGATTTTTGTACGCCAGAACGATGCTATCTTCGATCGACAGCGGCCAGGTTCCCGCGGTGGTTACCGGATCAGCCGCAGACAGATTCACCGATTCGGCAATGCTGATTCGTTGAGCGAGTTGGCGACGACGAACGGCTTGAGTAGCGATCGAGTTGGTCAATTGTTGTTGAGCGTTGGCTAATTGAACCCGCGATCGCAGCACATCAAATCGAGTGCCCAGTCCGGCTCGTTCTTGGGCTTGAGTATCGCGCAAACTAATCTCAGCGTTTCGCACGGCGGCGGCATTAATCCGCACTTGCTCGTCTGCGTCTTGCAGGTCGTAATAGTCGTTGGAGACATTGAGCCGCAGATCTTCCCGCACTCGCTCGACTTCTAGCTCATTGACCCGTACCTGACGCTCGGCTGCCCGATTTCGAGCGGGTCGCAGCCCAGAGGTGTAGATATCGTAGCTAAGTTGTAGGCTGCCGTTGAGCGTCGTGTTGACCGGATCGCTGTCGTCTCCCTGAAAGAAGGGATTGTTTCGCTGCTGAAAGGCCTGAGCCTTACGATTAAGCTCTGAACCCGCACTTTGAGCGCGAGTCAAGTCTGCCTGTACGGCCAGCGTAGGTGAATTGGCTGCTTGGGCTTCTCGGAGCGCTGACTGAGTACTTTCTAGCTGCAATCGCGCCACTTGCAGGTCACGGTTATTGCGTTCTGATAGCTCGATCGCTTGGGCCAGCGTAATCGGCTGCGTTCCCTGAAGTCGGACTTCTTCGGGGCGGGTAGGAAACTGGAGCGGATTGGGCGAAGGGTTCAAATAGTCGGGGGCAGGCTCGATTCGTCCGGGGGTCGGAGCCGAAGGGCGAGGGTTCTCACTTGGGGCGGGGGTCGGTGTGGGCGTTGGGGTAGTATTCGATGGCGGCCCAGCCGGAGGAAGTGGAGTCGAGGGCGTTGGGGGTTTGGCGGGCGGGGTGTTTTGAGCCGTGGGTTTAGGGGGTTGAGTGGTGCGCGTGTCCGCAAGCTTTTCTGGCTCAAAGGCTCTGGCGACATCCTCCAGTTTGGGCACTTCTACCACAGGAGGCAGTTGGGCGACTCCTTGCGGGGATCTCGAAGAGATTGCTGGAGATTCTTTAATCGGCGCGGCGGTTTTGGGAAGGGTGCGCTCAACAGGCTTGACGACTTGGGAGACAGAACGCTTTTGAGCGGGAGGCTTTTGAGCTGTGACAGGGAGGTTGAATGCTTGTGCCAGGGTGCCAATTTTGGGTAGGCTGACGGCTTCGATCTGAGGCGGGTTAAAGGTCTGGGCGATCGTTTGCAGGTTTCTCAAAGCGATCGTTCCGACGGATGGCAGCGGAGCCACGACAGATTTTTTGGGGAGTGCCTGGGCCCGTCTAGAATTGGGTTGAATTTCAGGCTTAAAGGCTTGGGCGACTTTGGCAACAGATGTTTGGGTCAGATTACCCAGCAAATTGTCTTTAGGTAACTTGTCTAAAGAGACCTGTCTCGGACTGGAATTTGTCTGCTTTTCGGATCTAAAGATTTGGGCGACTTCGGCGACGGATTTTTTGCTCGGCTTGTTAGTCAGATTATCTTTAGTCAGATTATCTTTAGTCGGATTTTTGGTAATCGAATTGTCAGAAGAAGCCTGTCTCAGACTGGAGTTTGTCTGGGTTTCGGGTCTAAAAAACTGAGCAATCTCGGCGACCCCTTGTGAATCGCTTGAGGAGATCGCTGGCTTTTTGGCTGAACTGTCTTTAGCCGGACTGTTGGAAGGAGTCGGCCTCTGGTTTTGGGGCTGACCATCGGAAAGCGTTTGAGAATAAGCCACTCCCGTACTGCCGAAGGCGATCAAAGCTCCCACACCCACACTCATTAAATGAAGAGACATTTTCATACGTTCTCGGTTAGCCCACAGCATATTGAATCAGTGACACGGAGTAGAAACTCCGGAGACGACCTTAAGCAGGATACCGCTTGTGGAGGTCGATCGGCAAAACTGTTTGACTTTAGACTTTCCAGGTTGGGCGGTTTGATCCTTTTGGCGATTAGCGTCTAGGAGAAACGATCGTCCCCCATGAAAGAATACAGGACAAAAAATAGCAATCTGAAAGACTAAACAATTTTCACGAGTAATCGAGCGCTATTATGCCGCTAACTTAGTTGATTACGGAATTGATGAGTGCTGATCAGGAGAAGGGCGATCGCAAAGGCCAACAGAGCCAGCGCTTCGGGGTACAAAACATCGAGTCCATTGCCTTTGAGTAAAACGCCACGGGCAATTTTGACATAGTGACGCAGCGGATTGAACAGCGAAATGGTTTGGATCAAGGGTGGCATACTCTCGACGGGCGCGATCGCCCCAGACAGTTGGATTAAGGGGAGATTAATAAAAAATGACGTGAGAATTGCCTGCTGTTGAGTGCGAGAAATCGTTGCGAGTAAAAATCCCACTCCGATGCCTACAAAAATATACAGCCCTGAGAAAACCATGAACAAGAAAAAATTACCGCGAAAAGGAACCTGAAACACAAATTTTGCGATGCTCAAGGCGAGTATGACTTCACCCAGGAGCAACACAAATAAAGGAACGATTTTAGCGAGAATAATTTCCCACGCTTCGGCGGGAGTCATCAGCAGTTGTTCGAGGGTGCCAGAATCTTTTTCTCGGACGACGGTTGCAGTGGAAACGAGCGAGCTTCCCAAATTTAACACCAGCCCCAACACTCCCGGAACGATGAACCAACTGGAGATCAAACCTGGATTGTAAAGATAAACCGCCTGCGTCTGGATGGGTACGATCGTCTGCGGTGAAAGTTGCCGACTAAACTGGTTAATAATCTGAGTCGCGTAGCCACTGGCAATCCCCGCAGTATTGGCATCGACGGCATCGATTAAAACCTGCACTTCGGCCGTTTTATCGCCCTTCAAATCGCGGTTAAAGTCAGGAGGAATCACCATGCCTGCGGTAATTTCGCCCCGCCGGACTTCTTCGCCTAAAGCAAACTCGCTGAGGGGCAATCTCTTCGAGATACCCGCAAGGGGTCGATCCACTCGAAACACGCCATTCACTGTCATCGCTGCAACTAATTCTCGACTCATCGGTGTATTAGAGTAATCGACCACTCCTAATTTCAAATTTTGCACGTCGGGATTGAGCGCCAAGCCAAAAATCAAAAGCTGCACCGTGGGCGGAAAGATGAGAATAAAAATAAGCTGTTTGTTGCGTAAAATCTGACTAACTTCTTTGACCGCTAATGCCCAAAATCGACTTTCTATTAATTGCCGAAGTAGTTTCATTTTGAGAAGGTGAGGAGTGAGGTGTTGAAGACAAAACTTAATCAACCGGGTAGCTGCATTCGGCCAATGACTCGTCTGGCGATGTTGAAGAAGAATAGAGAGAGCAGAATTAAAAATAAAGGAGCTGTCCAAATGCCTGGCCAGCCTGTGCCTCGGACAAAAGCATCTCGACTGATTTCGATAAAATAACGAGCGGGCACTATATTCGTGACCAACGATAATGGAAAGGGAATGTTGCTTAAGGGATAGATGAAACCAGATAATAAAAGCGCTGTGAGGAAGCCTGCGGTAGCAACGCCCTGAACAGCAACGGTACGATTGTTAGCACGAACGCCGATTAATAATCCAAACATAATGCTGGCTGTTAGAAATAATGCAGTTCCGATAATCAAAGGGGATGGATCGCCCACAAACCAGATTCTAAAAACGACGCATCCTAAACTCATCACAAACAACGCTTGACCGATTCCTACAACAAAATAAGCTAACCATTTTCCTAACAATAATTCAGCAGCGCTCATACTCGAAGCATAGGTTTGTAGAATCGTACCTTGCTCCTTTTCTCGCGACATTGCCAACGATGCTAACAATGCTGGATAGATTGCTAAAATTACACCAAAAACTCCCGGTACGATATACAGCGATTCCTTGCGTCCCGGATTAAACCACAGGCGCGTATGGGCGATGACTCGACTCGGTGATGGTAAAAGCTGCTGGTCTTGGATGAAAAAATTGGTGACGGCTTGAATGCTGTTTTTGACCACACGGGCATTGTTGACATCCGCTCCATCGATCAAAACCTGCACGGTGCTTGTCTTTCCAGCTTTGATGTCGCGACTAAAATCAGGGGGAATGATCACCGCCGCTTTGGCCAACCCCCGATCGATGCCCTCTGCCGCATCCTTCCCACTCCACTGCACAGGCGTAAACTGATTGGTCGCATAGAGTCGCTCATGGTAGCTTTGACTGAGATTGCTGCGATCGTCGTCCTGCACAATTAGCTGAATATTCTTTGCCTCCAACCGGATTGCGAATCCGAAGATGAACAGCGTCATGACTGGCAAAATGAACGCCAACGCTAATGTGAGTCGATCGCGACGAAACTGCGCTAATTCTTTGGAGCATTGAGTGAGGATTCGGGACATGGGGGAGGGAGGAGGGAGGAGGGAGGAGGGAGGAAATAAATTCCTTGAGGTTAGGGTTGGGCGCGTTGGACGACTCCGATGAAGGCATCTTCGAGCGAGAAGGGGATGGGACGGAGCGATCGTACCGGGAGATTGGCAGATTTGAGGAGCGATCGCACTTTGGCAGTGTCTTGAATGGGGTCATCGACGACGATGTGGAGGCGATCGGCAAAAATTGAGACGCGCCAGGAGTCCAGGTGCTGTTTGAGGAGGTTGGAGGCGGCCTGATTTTGGTCGATCATGACTTCGATTAGTTGTCCGGGTTGGGCGGCTTTGATTTGACTGGGTGAACCTTCTGTGACAGTTTCGCCCGCTACCATGAAGCTCATGCGGTTACACTGTTCGGCTTCTTCTAGATAGTGGGTGGTAACGAGAATGGCCGTCCCGTTGCGGGCAAACTCGTTGATCAGTCGCCAAAATTGTCGTCGGGCCAACGGATCGACTCCAGAAGTTGGCTCGTCTAAAAACAAAATTTCTGGCTCGTGCATGACCGATGCCCCAAACGCAACGCGCTGCTTCCAACCGCCCGGAAGTTGCCCCGTCAGCATGGTTTCTTGCCCTTCTAGTCCACAGGTGGCAATCACCCACTCGATTTTTTCTCGACGCAGCTTGCGCGGAATGCCATACACGCCGCTGTAGAATTCCAGGTTTTGCAAAATGGTCAGATCGTCGTAGAGCGTGAATTTTTGACTCATGTAGCCAATCCGCCGCCGCAAGTCACTGCTACGAAGGTTGCCTCGTTCGCCTCCCAGCGCAATCTCACCCGAACTCTTCGGCAGCAAGCCACACAGCATTTTGATCGTGGTCGTTTTGCCTGCGCCGTTTGCTCCCAACAGCCCAAAAATTTCGCCATAGCGGACTTCGACATTCACATTCTTGACGGCCTGAAAGCTGCCAAAAATTCGATTCAAATTCTGAGCATAAATAGCGATCGGGTTGCTGGCTGCTAAATCCCACTGGTTACGATCGCCCTTCGATCGCGGAAACTCCAGAAATTGAGGAACCGAGCCTTCCTGCCGCAATCGAGTCACAAAGACATTTTCCAACGTTGGCTCTGCGGGATTGATTGCGCCCACTTTCAAGTCATGCCGATCGAGGATCTCCCGTACCTGCGCCTCTCCTTCTCGCAAATCCGTCACCAATACATCCAAGCGATCGCCAAAGGTCTGCACATCCGCGATCGCCGTTTCACCTAATTCCCCGCTGGTGGCTAACGCCCGCTCTGCTGCACTCAAATTGGAAGGAAAAACCTCTAAACGCTCTAACCCCAGACTATTTCGCAACTCAGCCGGAGTGCCAATCTGTTGAATCTGACCGTCATACATCAAAGCGACTCGGTTACAGCGTTCGGCTTCGTCAAGATAGGGAGTCGCTACGACGATCGTCACCCCTTCCGCAGACAAGGCCGCCAACACATCCCAAAATTCTCGCCGCGAAACCGGATCAACGCCTGTCGTCGGTTCATCTAACAACAAAACTTGAGGCTCAGACACCAGCGCACAACAGAGAGCCAGCTTTTGTTTCATGCCGCCCGACAGTTGACCCGCTAAACGATCGCCAAACTGATCCAGACTCATCAACCGCAGATATTTGTCTCGACGTTCTTGGAAGAGGCGATCGGGGACTTGCCGCAAGCCCGCCACATAGCGCAAATTTTCATCCAAACTCAAATCGAGATAAAGCGAAAACTGCTGCGTCAGATAGCCAATGCTCAATCGGGCATCTCGTGCAGGCTGATTGAGAACGCGCACCTCTCCCGCCGTCGCCTCCATTACGCCGCCCAAAATGTGAAACGTCGTCGTCTTTCCTGCTCCATCTGGCCCAATTAGTCCAAACACTTCCCCTCGTCGCACTTCAAAATCGACTCCCCGCACCGCCGCCACTCGTCCATAATGCTTGTGCAAATTGGCGACTTGAATGATCGGGGAACTGGAAACTGAAGCGTCCAGCGTAGAAGTGGGATGGTCGATCGCATTCTGAGTCATGGGATGTCCTGATTGCGATTATTCGCCGTTGAGTTTGACTTCGGCATCGGCCGGCATTCCGGGTTTGGCGAAACCGTTGGGATTGTCGATCGTGACTTTAATTCCAAAGACTTGCTTGACGCGATCGTTTCTAAAATAAATATTTTCTGGCGTAAAAGACGCTTTGGGGTCGATCGCCGCCACTTTTGCCGCCAAAGGCTGATCAGGATTGGAGTCGAGAAACACCCTTGCGGATTGTCCCACCCGAATTTTGCCAATCTCACCTTCTGGCACATAGCCGCGTAAATAAACCGAATTCAAATCAATCACGGTTAACAGCGTTTTACCCGTTGCCACGACGGCCCCCGGTTCCACAGGTCGAGCCGTCACCACTCCAGCGATCGGACTCTTGATCGTGAAGGAATCCAACCGTTTTTGTAACTGCTGTTGAGTGGCGATCTTATTTCTCACTTTGGCTTGAGCGGCCGCCAGTTTTGCAGAAGCCTGATCGCGCTGTTGATAAAAGCCAGCCAACTGAGCGCTACGAATATCCGGATTCAATCCCGTCGTCTGCACTTGAGTTAGCCCACCCTGAGCTGCACTGAGTTGATCACGAGCCGCCGCAACAGCCGCCTGACGAGACAACAACGTTGCTTTAGCGGTTTCAATTTTTGCCTGAGTCGTTTCGACCGTCGTTTGGGCTTGATCAAACTGCTGCTGATTGATTGCGCCATCTGCCACGAGTTGAGCATAGCGATCGCGCGTCTTAATATCCAATCTCAATTGCGCTTCGGCTTGCTTAACGTCAGCCTCAGCTTGCTTCACCTGTGCCTGAGATTGTGCCAGTTGAGCATTGGCCGCAGAAACGGTAGACGAGGCTTGACTGATTCGCCCGGTGGCATCGCCTTTGGACTGCTGCAAATTAAGCTGTGATTCTCGAATTCGACTGTCTGCCACAGCCACCTCTTGTCTCGCCTGCTGTTCTTCTTGCCGAGCCGCCTGAATGTCTGCCGTCGCTGCTCTCAACTGTTCGGGCACTTCTTCATCGGTGATCTCAGCAATCACCTGATCTTTTTGCACCTGATCCCCTTCTCGAACGGCGATCGTACTCACCCGTCCCCCCGTCTTTGCTCCAATATCCGTTTCGTCTGCCTCAATCCGTCCGCTCAGTCGCAGTGCTGTCGCTTCAGGTTTGGGCAAAAGTTGCCAGGTGGCGTAACTGATCCCGGCGATCGCCACTCCAATCGGAATCAGCAACATGGGCTTAAATTTACGCCGCGCTTGAGGTTTGAGCGAATCCTGAAGATTGTCCGTCGATTTGGGAAGGGTCTGAGACATCGCGGTAAGGCTTTTAAAGCAGCGAGGATGCGGGTTAAAATCATACTAGACTGTCCAGTTTGATTAAACAACTCCTCTTTGAAAAAGTTAATAAGCCAATCTGAATTCAAAGGCAAGAATGGCTAGTAGCGGTCAATGATAGGTAGGTTGGGGCTAACGGACGATCGACGGTTCTGTCTTCTCGTCTCCAGTCGCTCTACGGAGTCTTAATTGATCACTTAGGATCGTCGATGTCCCCTGACTCACCGCCGCCGATGTCTGAGTTAAAAGTGTCTGAGTTAAAAGTATCTGAGTTAGAAGTATTTGAGTTAAAAGTGTCTGAGTTAAAAATCTTGAGCGTGGCTGCCAGCCCAAAACAGGAACAAATCCTTCAGGGGGCGATGCGAGTTTTTTTGCGATCAGGATACCCAGGCACCAGCATGGATCGAGTGGCCACAGAAGCAGGCGTGTCAAAACAAACCATCTACAGCCACTTTCGCGACAAAGAAGGACTATTTATTGCCTTGATCGAGCGGGCCACGATTCGCCACTTTCAAGAAACCTTTTGCTCAGAATCGTTGCGCGGCGACCCGGCGATCATGCTGCGACAAATTGCAGAGACGTACTTTTTAAAGGTAGTCAACGAGGAATATTTATCTCTGTTTCGGATCATTATTGCCGAGTCCGCCCGATTTCCAGAATTAGCCAAGCTCTACACTCGCGCCGTTGTCGTCCAGGGTCGGCAGCTTCTCAGAGGTTATTTTGACTTGCACCCCGAAATCGGCATTGATGACCCAGACGCGATCGCCCAAATTTTCTTTGGATCGCTCGTCTCATTCGTCGTTTTACAAGAAGTTCTCTACGGCAAAGACATCATTCCAATGGAGCGCGATCGCTTGATCAATAACCTAATTAATTTAGTCCTGGCGCAAAGACGGGATGAGGGATGAGGGATGAGGGATGAGGACAGAGATTGGGAGTTGTGGCGATTCGTCCGGGTCTTGTTTGGTAAGAGCAAAATCCGAAATATTGACACCCCCGAACCGATAGAAGCAATTTTTTCATCCCTCATCCCTCATCCCTCTCTCTTCCCTCCCTCCTCCCTCTCTCTTCCGACGCTCTCCCCAATTCCCCTTTTCCCTGATACTGGAAACATAAGAGCGATCACTTTTCGGAGGCAAGATGCTGCTATCTAAAGGGTTTGAAATTGAGGTTTACACAGGAACGCCCGAAGGTGAAGTCGTCGGCATGTCTGACAAAATTGTGGCTACACTTGACGGTTTTGTGAGAGAACCAGATAGCCGAAACGTTGAATACACCACCCCTCCTAGCTATCGATATGAACGATCGCTCTGTGATCTGGTACGCCCTCGCACTCAACTGCGCCAATATCTCAAACAACTCGGAGACTATACCCTGATTCCGGGAAGCACGTTGTCCTTGGGAGGAGCCGATCGCTTTCATCGCTCTGATCCTGGAAATCCTTATCACGACTACATTGAGCAGACTTACGGTACCAAAGTCGTCACGGCCAGCGTCCACATTAATATTGGCATCAGTGATCCGGAAGTTCTCATGCGGGCCTGTCGGTTGGTGAGGCTAGAAGCTCCGTTATATCTGGCGCTGAGTGCTGCCTCTCCCTTTTTGAATGGAGACGTGACGGGCTACCATTCAACTCGCTGGGGACTTTTCCCAAAAACACCTGCTCACGTCCCCCTGTTTGCCAGCCACGCTCACTTTATTAACTGGACAGAGGAACAACTAGCAGCCGGAACGATGCAAAATGTGCGGCATCTCTGGTCATCGGTGCGTCCGAATGGCGATCGCCGTCCCTACAATCTCAACCGTTTGGAACTGAGGATTTGTGATCTGGTGTCTGATCCGATCGCCCTCCTCTCGGTTACAGCCCTTCTAGAAGCTCGACTTATTCAACTCATCGAAAATCCTGATCTCGACCCGCTCCAACTCAGCGACCTCTCTGCCGAGGAATTGGTCACGCTGACCGACCAAAATGAAAGCCTCGCCGCCAAGGATAGTTTGCAGGCTGAATTGCGTCATTGGCAGGACGGGCGACCCATTTTGGCTCAAGATTGGGTCGAAGAACTTTATGGTGAAGTCTGGTCGATCGCCAAAAAACACGGCTTTAGCTGCTTTTTACTTCCTGTTAAAAAAATTCTTCGAGAAGGCAATGAAGCGCAACGCTGGCTAAAACTCCGACAGCAGGGCTGGGATAATCAGCAGATTTTGATGGACGCAATCCAATCAATGCAAATGCAAGAACTGGCGCTTCAAGCAGAATTGTTGGTGGCGTAAAGACAAATCTGGTCGGTGACCTTTAGCGGTTGGAGTAAAATTGTCAGCAAACTTTTAGTCTGACCGCTAAATTTTGAAGGTAAATCAACTAAAGCTCCCCTAAAAATGCGATCGATCCCTAAGCCAACTGATTGATTCTTCTGCGCCAAATTAGAGATTGATAAAAGAAGAATTTAAATTCTTGCCAGGAAAAATCACTACTTTATGACAAAATCAAATCTTTAATCTATCCAGAGGCTGATGATAATTTAAAATTAAAATATCTAATCAATCCATCAATGATTCTCTATTATTAAAAAAATATATCAATCGTTCAATTTAGCCGATCATCTGCATTCTTCTGGATACTGAGAACTCAAGTATTGATTCATTCATGCCTAGAATTGTCCTGATTCAGCCCCTGATCCCCCCCAATACGGGTAATATCGCTCGAACCTGTGCTGCTACAAATACCGAACTTCACCTGGTCGGGCCGCTAGGATTTGAAATTAGCGATCGCACCCTCAAGCGGGCTGGCCTCGACTACTGGCCCTATGTCAACCTGCACTGTCACGAGTCTCTACAAGCGTTTCAGACCTTTCACCAACAGCAGGGCGGCCGCTGGATCGGCTTTAGCACTTCAGGACGTTCTAGTTATCTTCAGGTCAACTATGCGATCGACGACTGGCTGCTATTTGGTAGCGAAACGACCGGACTCTCGACCGACGTGTTGTCTGCGTGTGCTCTGACGGTTCATATTCCCATGAGTCAGCCGCAGGTTAGAAGTCTCAACCTCTCTGTCAGCGCAACTGTTGGACTATTTGAGGCTCGTCGCCAACTCGGATTGATGCAGTAGTTGTCCACGATTGAGAGCAGGTTAGGGCGACCTTTGCGGACACCTCAAAGAGACCACCTCCAGATTATGAAAGCGGCCGGGTCTGAGTTAACGTGAATTCGATGGAGTTTTTCCGCTCCGTTATTCAGCACTTCAGCCCCCTAAATCCCCCAATTCTGGGGGACTTTTGGACAAGATCTCTCGTTCAAAGTCCCCCAATTTTGGGGGATTTAGGGGGCTGAAGCTGATTGAAACGAAGTGAGTCACTCTCATCGAACTGACGTTGAGTTAACGTCTACCGCTCAAATCCTGAACCCTTTTGTAGCGCTTGTTTGTAGCGCTTGAACTCAGCCCTGTTATCCCAGAATTGTGCAGAAAGCTTTGTTTCTTAGCTCAAATACTTCTGTTAATCCAAAATCGCTTTAACTCCGGCAAGCCGTAGATCTAAGGATTAGAATCCATGATGGCTGACCAATGCCATATCTATATATGTACATCTAAATATGTGCATCTAGGCATCAAGCTGATAATCATGCAGAAGTTGTGCAGAGAAAATACTGCCTCCTGATTCACAAAGTGAAATCATCCCCACAATTAGTGATTTACACTACTAAATTGCTTTAAACCAATAAGAAATTTATATCAGAGGTGCCGATCGTCGGAAGAACTTCAGATTTTTATCTTTGAAATTTCAAACTATTAATTTCCAACGGCTGAAATCTTCGTGGAGTAAGGATTCTAGCTTTTATAATTTCTTCCAGGCGACAGACCTGCGTCTTTAGAGTATGGTAGTCTGCATGATTCTACGGTTGAAGGCGAATCTGCCTTTGCTTTAACTTCATGTCACTACATGCTGATAATCAGTGACTTGACGCGGATCTTAAGATTGGACTAAAGATTCAATTAGACAGATTCACACCCTGTCCGTCTTTCTGAGTTATGAATCAACAACTGCCCCATATTTTCCTGTTGCAATCTGAGCAGAGTAAGCTAAACTCCTGTTTGGATTTGTCTCAGGTCAACATCGGACAGTTACCCTGTTACGATAAGTTGCTACAAGTCAGTCACCTGCGTTTTTGGTATTTGTCAGGAAATCATTTCATTTTGTTGAATGATATGAACTTGTCTAAATCAAAAAACCAAGGTAATCTTGCCTAAGTGTATTTACCGATTGTGATCTCGATCGCTTCTTCAAGCAGTTTTGATCACTGACAGAGGGTGAAATTCATGGCTCAAGGACAGTTAAATGCTGGACATTTAGGAGGTCGTTTTTTGAAACGAGCATTTCCGCAAGAGATCAATCCTGTTCCCTTTAGCGCTGTCAACAATGACGCTCTGACGGAACAGCCCAAGCAGGCGCTCCCAGAATCAAACCGTCGCGTTCGCACTTCTGCCGCCATGATCGGGTTGGCAATTTCGATGGGAGCTTACGGGGTACTTGCACCTCAACAAGGAGAAGCCGCTGTCGCCGCTGAACCTGTTCCTGCCGAACCGACCGCCGCTACGATACCCGATGTTGCGGTTTTGCCGCCCCTGAGTGAAGCTGCTGCTGCCGTTCAATCCGAACAGGTCAAGCACACGGTTCAAGAAGGTCAAACCCTCTGGAGAATCGCGCAGCTTTACAAACTCGGTGTCAGCGAACTCGCCACGCTCAATAATCTGCGCCCTGACAGCGTTCTCTACGTTGGGCAAGTGCTGCAAGTGCCCGCAAGCGCTTCGACCGTTGAGCAAAGTCGGCCTGATGACCGTGCGGCTGTGTCTGCCACTGGTTCTACAAATGCAGTAGTGCCCTCACTCACAGAACCCGTTGCTGTCATCGCCTCAAGCCAGCCTGGGATTTATACCCCCGGTGACGAGTCTCAGCAGCTAAAGAGTAAGCAAGATGCTGCCGTCCAGAGCCTAAAGCAGCAGCGGGATCGTCTGAAGCAGAGTTTGGCGGAGTTGAAGTCTGAGGAGTCCGAGAACGGGTTGGCTTCCACGGCGGAGGTGCCATCTCCTGCTGAAGTGGCAAATCTGATGAACTATCAGGTAAACGCTGGGGAAACCCTGTCCTCGATCGCGCAAGCTCACGGGGTTTCTTCCTCGGAATTGGTGAAGATTAACCAACTGAGCAATCCCAATTTGCTAAAGGTTAATCAATCGATCAAAATTCCCCAATCTAGCGCAGCCTTGCCTTCGCAGGTTGCCTCAGTTCCGGTTGCTTCAGTTTCAGACAGACTGACTTCGGTCACCGTTCCAGTGGTGCCTAGCCTTTCTGCTGCGACCAATCAACCCACTGCGCCCTCTGTTTCTGTAAATGTCCAGCCCATTCCTCCGACCGCTGGCGTAGGCGGAGATGCCGAGCAGTTTGCCCTCGTAAATCCTTCTGGAATTACATCGGGCGGACAATACGGCAAAACTCAAGCGCCTCAAGCGTCTCAAGCGATCGACTCCAAGCAGCCCGATCAGTACGTCAACAACCTGGTTTCAGAGGTGGTTAAGCTGCGTCAAAAGTACCAGTCTAGAGGATCTAGCCAACCGTCTAAGCCTCTATTCTCCGGTCGTACTCAGGCTCCCGCTCCCTCCACGCTCAACGCTTCGACTCGACGGGTCAACCCAGAGTTTCGTCCCAGTCGCAATCTAGAAACCCTCCAAGCAGAGCTTCGCAGTTTGCAGCAGCGTGAGCGCAAATCAGAAAAACCGCAGGCTAAGAAACCTCAAATCGTGGCAGCCGCTCCTGCGGGTTCGGAGTCCTACGCGCCCTTGATGCGGTCTTCGGTGGGCAAAATGGTTTCTCCTAGCCTACCGCCGTTGGGCAAGCCCGATTCTTACCTGCCTGGAAGTGGTAAGTTTGCCGGATATATCTGGCCTGCTAAGGGAATGCTGACTTCTCCGTATGGCTGGCGCTGGGGACGGATGCACAAAGGGATCGATATTGCGGCCCCGATCGGGACTCCGATTGTGGCGGCGGCTCCCGGTAAGGTGGTCACCGCAGGCTGGAATGATGGCGGCTATGGCAACCTGGTCGAGGTCAAGCACGCAGATGGCAGCGTTACCCTCTATGGGCACAATAACCGCATTTTAGTGAAAGTGGGTCAGCAGGTCGCTCAAGGTCAGCAAATCGCTGAAATGGGCAGTACAGGCTTTAGCACTGGGCCTCACTCTCACTTTGAAGTTCATCTTCCAGGTCAGGGAGCGGTTAACCCGATCGCCTATCTGCCTCAAAATCGCGGCTAGTCGTTCTGTGAATGACTGATTTCTTCTTGGAGGAGTCTTACTGGCTCCTCTTTTTGCTATTTTTACAGGACGCTCTAGATTCTGATTCGAGTCTTGTGCTATACTTGTTAAGGCAATAATTCAGTTTGGCTCAGTAGCTCAGTGGTTAGAGCAGGGGACTCATAAGCCCAAGGTCGCAAGTTCAAATCTCGCCTGAGCCATAAAGAAAAGCAAGATACAGCGAGGGTTTCAAGGAACTCCCTCTGTTTTGTGTTGGGTCAAGTTAGCTCAGTTTGGGCTAGAAATTGGGGTAAATTGGGGGTAAAGCGTTTGAGCACGAACGTTCCTGTTTAGGAGTTTCACGAAGCGCTTTCAAAGGTTCGGTTCAGATCAAGGTATCGAACGATCGCATTCAGCTTGTGTTTTCGGTCGCTGGCAAACGTCACTACCTCTCCACTGGACTTGCAGATACCCCTGTTAATCGCAAGATTGCAGAACGCAAGGCAGCGACGATCGAAGACGACATTTTCAAAGACAGGTTTGATCCAACGCTGGAGAAATACAAGCCGCACTCGGCTCTCAGCAACGTTACCCCAAGTTTTACCCCAAGTGCGCCGCCAAAGACTTCGCTGATCGAGCTATGGGAACAGTACACCGAGTTTCAAAGCGCTCATCTTGAAGAAACGACGATCATTCGGGATTACGGCAAAGTCGAGAAGCGTCTTCGCAAACTGCCCAAGCCGAATTTTGAAGATGCAGTTGTGATTCAAACTTATCTGCTCAAGAATTACGCGGCAGAAACGGCAAAACGTACCCTGAAGCAACTGAGTGCTTGTTGCGAATGGGCAATGCGGAAGAAATTGGTGACTGACAATCCGTTCAAGGAGTTGGCTAGGGAAATTCGGACAAAAAAGAAGAGTCGGGTGTCGCGCAAGCCGTTTTCTCGAACTTGCGTTCCAGCGATCATCTCAGCGTTTGAGAATGATACCTATTCCTCGAAGTTCTCCCCGATTCCGCATTCGTATTACGCTTCCTATGTCAAATTCCTATTTCATACCGGATGCCGACCCGAAGAAGCGGACACGCTCCGCGTGAGCCGAAGGCAACGCACTCAAATGGAAGCATATCGAGAAGAATCGCATCTACTTCTGCGAAGCGGTTGCCACTGATGTGAGAATCCGTAAGTCCACGAAGACGCACACGCCACGCTATTTTCCGATTAATGCAGAATTGCAGCGCATCTTGGACGAGATTAGACCGCAAGCTAGCAGCGCAAATGACTTGGTGTTTCCAGCAAGAAACGGGAAAGAATTGGATACGCACAACTTCTTGAATCGCGTCTGGAAACCTGTCGTCAAGCAATTAGTGGCAGCAGGCAAGGTCAAAGAATATTTGCCTCAGTACAACTGTCGTCACACATTCATCACCCTGTGCTTAGAAGATGGGATTTCTTCGCGTCGGGTGGCTGAATGGTGCGGGACATCTGTTGCGGTAATTGAAGAGCATTACGCAGGGACAATCAACCACATTCAAGTCCCATCGTTTGGGCTAGAAGAGGATGAATTTGGTGATTAAGATAGCGAGGGGTTGATCGAATCAACCCTTTTTCGCTTGTTTAATTGGTTTTGGAAGCAGTGTGATGTCGTGATGGTTACAGGAAAATTTGACAATCTTCAGGGTTCCAATCCCCAAGGACGGATTTCGGCTAATGCGAGTAGCGCTCGCTCTGCTAGGGGCAAATCAGCCTCGTCAGCCTAGGCAATCGATTCTTCATATATGCTTCATCTAAGCCTGTAAGTTGGCTAAATTCTTCTTCAATACTGTCGAGCAGTTCATCCTCAACATACAAGCAGCGCGAACTCACCTGCCAGTCTCGATCCCAAAAAATTCGATCGGCAAGGTCTTCGATGATTTCTTCTCACAAGTCGAAGTCAGTGGAGAGATCGCTGAAATCAGCTTCTTCCTCACGCTCTCCGTATTCCTCAACCGCAGATTCCCAGCGAGGGCGTACAAATTCTTCAAAGGCGTTCCAAAGCGATCGACGATAAGCATATTTCAAATCTTCTTCGTCATCAGACCATTCATCTTCTTCTGAAATCTCTTCCTCCAATCGCATCTTTAGATAAGCGAAAGGGAAGTAAGCACCTGCTTCGAGAACATTGGTCAATTCTGGGGCTTCGACTTCTGACTTCAAGAGTGCGAACAGACAATGATGGAGAATGATGACTTTTTGCTGGAAATTTGCAGAATCGAAGATGCGAACACTACGTGGAGCGAAGCTTGCGCCCGTTTTGACATCTAATTCGTCACCCATGACTTCGATGTAATCGATCGCATCTTGCATTGTGGACAGATAGAGTTCTGCCTCAGTGCCTTGGAGCGATCGTATTCCTAAACTGGTGTGCCAAACCATCCATTCCTTGCCTCAGTCCCCAAAGGTTCCCTCCTATTTTCTGCGATCGCTTCGAGATTTCTGATGGCAGATCGCAAAGGTTTTTCTCGAAAATGCGAAATAAAGAGTTCCGTGATTCGTCAGAAGAGGCAGAATAACGAGATTACTCCTATTTCTTCACGTTAATAATATTGAGCAGCTTCTGCGGAGATGCAAATAAACGCAGCCTCAATTGTTGGGGCGATATCTCAACCTGGATGACTTCTGTACTTGTACCCAGACCTACCAGAAGCATCAAGATCTCATCAACCCCTATCCGCAAAACATAGACGAAACGATTCCAGCATTGCAAGCACTCTGTCAGCATTTGCTTGACCCCATCATTGACCATTTTGGCAAAGAGCGATTTCAGCTTACCTATGGCTTCTGCTTAAGAGATTTGAAGCGCCTTTTGAGCCAGAAAGACCCAGAAACAGGAATTAAAAATGGTCGCGTTGATTCGAGCCGAGATCAGCACATGGCGCATGAGGTGAACTGGAATGGGAAGTACTACTGCGGTAGCTTCGCTGTTCCCCGAAGGGGTAAACGCTTAGGTGCAGCTTGTGATTTTCGGATTGTAGGGTTGGAAAGCGATCGCTTGGTGGAGTGGATTCTAGGGCGGCGATTGCCGTTTGATTCGCTGTATTTCTATGGAAGCGATCGGCCGATTCACATTAGCTACGGTTTGCAACACAAGCGTAAGATTTGGACATTCGCTGAAAATGGAGCCTCTGTCAAAATGCATAGTCTTCATCTTTCTTTCGGATCTAAGGAAGCACAGCAACTAAAGCGACAGGAATAGGTAAGAAGTACGTTTGCCATCCCAGTCGGGCAATACCCTAGAATTCTGCAACCATATTGAAACTTTAGAACTTGCTTCCTGTGCATTCTCAAGCAAGAGAGTTCATCAGTTCAAAATCTGAGTTTTGCGCTTCTTCTTCTAGAAGTGAAATGACTCCATGAACACATTCAGCAGAGTGACCTTGAGGACAGATTGGAACGTTAGATTCGTCCCTAAACGCGTAAAAGGTCATGTAGGACGAAGCGTTTTCTGATGAGCGTGCCTCTACTTCCAGCATTGGGTGAGTTGCAAACAGGAAATAGCGAACTTTATGTAAATCTGGCAATACCTTGCACAACTTGTCAGCAGAAATTGTAGTGAAATCCGCACCACGCTGCCGAGCTAGAGAGCAGGCAACCTCTCCAATGGGGTCAACATCCCTGATCAGGCGATGCTTCCAAACTTCGGCTGCGCTGCCGTTCTTCACTCGCTTTGTCCAAGGACGAAGACCCGCTAAAGAATAGTCTCCTCCAAGCGAACTAAAAAGATTAAATTCCGGATCAAAAGTAACCTTAATTTGTCTTGTACGGCTACTTGCTCTGTTAATCTCTGCGACCACTGCGCTTGCAGTTTCATTGCTAGTTTGTTCTCCAATCGTAAAGACTGGATGTTGCCATGTCACAGTATTAAACTTGAACGCGAAGTTATTCTGCATTCGAGGTGGCAGCCCAAGCTTGAGCCAGCACAATACTCTATCAAATAGCATCTTTCGAACAATGACTGACTGTGCCTCAAGATTCCTCTGGATGTCTCCTAGTTTTTGATTCATCTCTTTGTTTTGTTCGCTGGCATTCTCCAAAATTTGATTAACTACCAGTAACCTATTTTCTTGAACAGCGGTTAAGATTTCTTTTTCTTTCTCCTCATTCAATCCCCCTAAAATTTTCAGGCGTAATTGCTCATCTTTTATTCCTAGCTCTTCAAACCTTTCATGTAGCGCTAATTCCCTTCTTTCTTCATGTGTGCCCGTCATGATGAGATAGTGTGCCGTCACATCAGCAACTTGTCCAAGCCTTGCAACTCTGCCATTTCTTTGCATTAGAACGGCGGGTGATGAGCTTAGATTCCAATGCACAACCTGACTTGCAACTTGAAAATCAAAGCCTTCATCTGCTGCTGAAGTTGCTACTAAGACGCGAACATTTGAGCGTTCTACACCGCGAAATCTGCGAACAGCCCTTTCTCTTTCTGCACTACCCATACTTCCCTTAATCTTTTCACAAATGCCAGGAAGGGCTTTAGTGATAATTTCACAAGTTTGTAGAACCTCAGTGAAGACCAAGAAGCGGGAAGCAGGATGCTGATCAAGCTTTTCTTTCAACCAATCCAATTTTGCGTTTTCCACCCCATTACCTTGAGTGATTGCGGAGAAGTTCAATAAACGCAATGCAAGATTAGTTAACTCTAAGATTTCATTCGATTCAGCAATAAAGCTTCGGTTCTCATCATCTTTTTGATGTAGAACCTCGCTGAACTTATAGATTTCATTGATTTTCCCATCTCTTTGCGATAGCTTTGTTGCCTTAAATTCACTAAAATTATCGCTGGGAAACAGTACATCTGCGTATCTAATCGTACTGGCTCTACTCTCATCAAATTCTGCTAGTCGCTGTGAGAGCGCCACAATCAACCTGTGGAGATTCTCAGTACTTGCAGATGTATCTCGTCTATAGATGTCCTGAGTTCTCCATCTTTGATGTCTTATGCACCACCGGAAAAGCCACATTGCTCCAGAAATCGAGCTACTGGTTAGGCGCATCTCAAAGCCGGGTTGTTTCATTGAAATTCACGTTATCACTGTTCTATTTCTATGATCTCATACCTGTCTTAACTTAAGATTCTCGAATTGGATTTATCGAGGTGCCCTACTGCCTATTCGGTTGACTCGATCCAGGATTAGATGCTTCAGGTTGAATTAATGGATTGAAATACTCTCGGATGAGAACTATTTGACTATCAACAACCTCAATGACCCCGATGTACTGATTTCGATAGGGAGTTGGGTTGCTTGACACCAGAAAATCACCCTGTCCTTCAAGAATCACAGCATTGTCAAACCGTGACTGCCGAAAGACTATATTAACAAATCGAATTTGAGAATATTGACTAAAGATTCGATTGAAAAAAGCATTAACAGCCTGCCTGCCTTCGACTCGAAGTCCTCCCGGTTGCAATGGCGAATAAGGTTGTTCCAGAACAATGTTGTCTGTGATCAGTTGATTAACTGTGCTGATATCTTTAGCTTCCACTGCCTGAACAAATCGTCTAACAACCTCAATGCGCTTGGAAGAGACTGGTTTAGCACTCATTTTTTGGTCTAACATGGCTGCGCTTGATGGTATCGCATTGACACCACTCACAAAAGATAGTCCGACGCAAAGCAAAAGAGCAGAGCAAGCAAGTAACAATACTTTTCGATTCATCTTGTATTCCTCAAGAACAACGTTTGGATATTACTTTTCTTTACTTTAGTCGTGCAGTTTCTGTCTGTCCAATTCATAATTGATGCATTATTAATAACCAGCAGTTATTAAAATGGAAATTCGTTTGCTTCGCTATTTCGTGGCTGTGGCTGAAGAACTGCACTTTGGCAGAGCAGCCGAGCGGTTGCACCTGACGCAGCCTGCTTTGAGCAAGCAAATTGTGGTGCTGGAGCGTGAACTAGGTGTTGTTCTCCTAACTCGGACGAAGCGGGTAGTCCGGTTGACGATCGCAGGACAGGTATTTTTGGAACAGGCGAAACAACTGCTTGCCCAGGAAGAGCGCGCGATCGAACTCACCAAACGCACTGCTCGTGGAGAAGTCGGACAGCTAACCATTGGTTTCACCTCCACCGCAACCTACACGGTGTTTCCAGAGCTGTTAGGGCGATTCCGCGATCGTTTTCCCCAGGTCGAACTCAATCTGCAAGCGCTTTCAACCGAGGCTCAGGTTGCCGCCTTGAATGAACGCAAAATAGACCTAGCGTTTCTGCACCCACCAATTGATCAGCGTGGGTTGAAGCTGCATCCGATTCTGGAAGAGCAATTCCTGGTTGTGCTACCCAAAAAACATCCCTTGCTTGGTTACACTAAAATCCCTGCTGCTGCTTTAGCGAATGAAGCCTTTATCATCCATCCTCGTCAGGAGGTCCCTGCGCTTTACGATGGATTTATTCAACTCTGTGAGCAACTTGGCTTTCAACCTAACATTGTCAAAGAGTCTATTTCATTACAAACCCGTGTATGTTTGGTGGCGGCGGGGATTGGCATCACCTTTGTTTCAGAGTGCGTCCGGCCTGTTGTTGGTACAAACGTCATTTGTAGACCTCTGGCAGATTCGCCTATTACTCTCAAGTTTGCAGCGGCTTGGCGTGAAGATCTTATCTCCCCAACCCTACAGAAATTTTTGGTAGTTTTGTTGAATGAAAGAGTGCAGGACGATCGCTCAACCACTAGCTCTAAAACTACTAACGCTAGAGCCTAACGAGAACTGTTGCAAACAGCAATTTATCAACCCCAGAGTCTCATGTAGCTTAAAACAGAGTGTGCCAGACTTCCAAACGCATCATAATGATTCATAACTGATTCTCCTTTGAAATCATGGCTAATCTGATTACCCAACTTCAGCAGGAAAATAGCTGCCTCGGTCTGGAGCTCGCTCAACTCAGGCAGGAGAACAATCGCCTCGTCGTGCAGTATGAAAGCCTGCGTCAATCCGAATTGCGCTATCGGCAGATCTTTGAAAATGCACCCATTAGCATGTTGTCGATTAACACAGATGGCTACATCACGCGGATGAATGCGGCGGCTGAGAACTTATTTGGACTGACGATCGACCAGTTAAATCAGCAGGCTTGTCCAATCTTTAGCAATCCTCAACTGGTTGAAAATGGCACACTGCCCTATATGCAACGAGCGTTTGCTGGAGAAGCCGTCATCGAACCTCCGACCACCTACGATGCATCGAGAGACTTGGCAGGAGGCAAACTCCACTATGGGCGAGGACATTATGTACCGATTCGGAACGCCAATGGCGCGGTTGAGGAAATTGTCGAAATTAATGCCAATTACAGCGACTTCTTTGCCCTGCAAAAGAAATTGCTTGCGGAAAAAGATCGCGCGGCTCAAGAACGCGCCCAACTTCTTAGCACGATCGCTGAAGTTGCAAATCTACTGCTGAAGTCCTCTGATTACACGACTGTGCTTCCCGATGTGGTGCGATTGTTAGGGGAAGCGGTGGGGAGCGATCGGTGTGCGATCATGACGACTCAGCGCTATCCTGTGTCTCAGCTTTCTCCGATTCAAGCCTTGAGTGAATGGTGCAAAAATGGAACTTTTAGCAGCTATCAACGTACTTCCGAGATAGGGTTAATGATTTGGCAAGATTTTCCAGAGTTATGCGAACGACTTTTACAGGCGGAGACTGCAAATCATTTGGTGTCAGAGCTTTCAGATTCATGTCGTACTCTGTTTATGGCTCAAGGGGTCACTTCGCTCGTCTATTTACCCATCATCGTCAACCATCAACCTTGGGGGCAGATTGGGTTTGATAACTGTGGAGAACCACAACTATTTGACCAGGCGGAGATTGCGATTTTGAAAATTGCGGCGGATAGCATTGCAGCGGCGATCGAGCGTCAGGCAAAAGACGAAGAACTTCTGCAAATAGAACAGGCGAGAACACAAAGTGCCGCAGAGCGTTCGCAAGAACTCGAAACCATCAATGCTGCCTTACAAACAGAAGTGACAGAGCGACGACGCGCTGAACAAGTCTCACGCGGACAAACTGAAGCCCTAGTCAAAACGCTCACCACCCTGGCGCTAGAACCTGTATTAGACAATTGCCTCGGTTATATGCTGCAAGCGATCGCGGATCAATTGAACGATCGATCTGCGGGGATTTACCTTTACAGCGAAGTCTACGACACCACCCTGCTGCATCTCAACTACGAAAATGGACAAATTCAGCGCAGCAAAGAGATTTGTCATCCCTGTGCCCGCACCCCAAACCCGCTCCGCCAATGGGACGATCAATACATGCCACTCCTCAAGCAGCGACAAATTTTGATTCAGGATGTCGCACACTATTCTCACAACCTCGATCGTGGCATCAAACAAATTTTGGTGGCTCCGCTTTTGTTTGGCGACACCTTCTTAGGCAACATCACACTACGCAGCACTAAGTATCGCCAGTATCAGCCTGAAGAGTTGGAGCTGGTGCAGGCACTCGCCCACCAAGCGACACTAGCCATTCAACTAATGCAGCTTGCCAAACAAGGACAACATGAGGCAAAACAAGCGGCGATCTTGGAAGAACGAAACCGCCTCGCTCGTGAGATTCACGATACCTTGGCCCAATGTCTGACGGGGATCGTTGTGCAACTGCAAGCCGCAACTGACGACTACACAACCAACCTTTGGGATCAAAAAGCACATCTATCGCAGGCGATCGCACTAGCCAAAAACGGACTACACGAAGCGCGACGATCGGTGCGAGCTTTGCGCCCACGATCGCTCGAAACTGAACCCCTCGAAGCCGCGCTCGAACACCTGACAGAGCAAATGGCGATCGGTACATCGCTGGAAACAAACTATCGGCTTGTGGGAATTCCGTATCCGCTGACTCCTCCGATCGAGGATCATTTGTTACGCATTGCCCAAGAAGCCTTTACCAATGTTTTGAGACATGCCAATGCTAATCAAGTCGAGATTGAGCTTGACTATCAACTAAACCAAATCTATCTGCACATAAAAGATAATGGTCAAGGGTTCGATGCAAACACTTCGCTGGCTTCAGGGTATGGTTTGATCGGAATGCAAGAAAGAGCCGATCAGATGGCAGCCCAATTGAGCATTGTCAGCGACCCACAGCAAGGCACTTGCATTCAGATCACCGTTCCGATTTTGCCTCAATGATAGGAGTATCGTGTGACTCAAACCCCACTGATTCGCATCCTAATTGCCGACGACCACCCGATCGTTCTTCAGGGATTGGCAGCTTTGATTGGGCGACAACCAAACATGACGATCGTTGCAGAAGCAAGCAACGGCCGAGAAGTCATTGATTCCTTTCGGCAGTGTCAGCCCGACGTGGCATTAATTGATCTGCGAATGCCAGAGATCGATGGAGTCAAGGCGATCGCAATTCTGCGTGAAGAATTTAGCAACGGGCGGTTTGTTGTCCTGACCACTTATGATACCGACGAGGATATCTATCGCAGTCTGCAAGCTGGAGCAATGGCCTACCTGCTCAAAGACGCACCGCCCAGTGAGCTATTGGCAGTGATCAGAATGGCCTATGGGGGGCAAAAATACATTCCATCGCATGTGGCAGCAAAGCTTGCAGACCGCATGACCTGGACTGAGTTAACGATGCGAGAACTAGAAGTGGTGCGCTGGATGGTTAAGGGATACGGGAATCGGGACATTGGTAGAGAACTCGGAATTAGCGAGGGAACAGTTCGCGCCCATGTGAATAACATCTTGTCGAAACTGGAAGTTAGCGATCGTACCCAAGCAGCAATGTTAGCCGTAAGACGTGGACTGGTTCGCCTGTAATCCCGTCAGAAAGAACATTACAATCCACAGCTATGCTGAATGATATAGAAATCTCTCTGCGGATTAGTAGAGTAGAAAATAAGCTTGCTGCTCATTTGCAAATACCAGTTCTAGCGATAGAGTAATCACATTAAAGTTTTCTTAGATTCACCTGAGCAAATCTTTCAGGGTGTTCTAGCAAGCAATGAACTTGTCATGGGCAAATTGACACCACCCCTTCAGAAAGATGACCACATTTTAGGGCTAGAGACTGCGCCTATCACACTCGTTGAATATGGAGATTACCAATGTTTTCACTGCCGTCAAGTTCATCAAATGGTCGATCGCATTCGCCAACAGTTGGGCGATCGTCTCTGTTTTGCATTTCGCCACTTTCCTCTGACCGCGATTCATCCCTATGCCCAATATGCGGCTGAGGTGGCGGAAGCCGCGAATGCTCAAGGGCGATTCTGGGAAATCCATGACTATTTATTTACCCATCAACAGAGGCTTGGGAACGGACAATTGCTGCACTATGCTGCAAGTCTGGGAATCGATTGCGATCGCTTTGAACAGGAGATTGCAGACCACCGACATGCGGCACGGGTGTGTGAAAACTTAATCAGCGGAATTCATAGCGGTGTGAATGGGACACCGACATTTTTTATCAATGGCGATCGCTACAACGGGGCTTACACTTTCGATGCAATCCTGGCAACGACTCAAAGGCTATCAGCCTTGTGATCGCGCCGAAATATTTGCTACTGGGTTCCTGACAAAATTTTAGAAACTCTACTAGAGAGGGTAAAACCATCTCACAAAGCCTTGATAACCCTCATTTTGGGAGAACATCTAACCATGTCAAAATCAAAGAAACTTAATCGACGACTGTTGCTGCAAGGCGGAATTGGAATCGCAGGTGTCACGACTGCTGCTGTTGCAGGATACGCCCAGGCGAATAGTCAACCGACTGGTGAGCGCAATGAGGAAATCGCTCAAACCGCCCCTCAAGACAGTCAGAAAGGGCAATTTGCAAACCAGGTCGTGCTGATTACAGGGGCAACTTCAGGAATTGGTGAGGCAGCCGCACGATCGTTTGCTCAACAAGGGGCGATCGTGCATTTCTGCGGTCGGCGTGAGAACTTGGGCAAGCAGGTGGCAGACTCAATTAATTCCAAAGGTGGTAGAGCGACTTATCAAAGAGCAGATGTGCAAAGCGAAGCAGAAGTAAAAGCATTCATTGATGATTGTGTGCGTCGCTATGGTCGCATTGATGTTGCTTTTAACAATGCTGGAATTGTCAATCCAAAATTTGTCAAACTTCACGAACAACCGACGAAAGACTACATCGAGACGATGAACATCAATGCATTGGGAGTCTTTTTATCGATGAAGTATGAGATTCCTCAAATGCTAAAGCAAGGAAGAGGCGTGATTATTAACAATGCTTCTGTTTCAGGACACAAGGGCTATACCGAAATCGCTCCCTACAATGCCAGCAAACATGCGGTGATCTCACTAACTCGTGTGGCTGCATTGGAATACGCCCGCAACAATATTCGAGTCTGTTCGATTTCTCCAGGGGGAGTCGATACCCTCATGCTGCGCTATGCGTTTGCTCAACGAAAAGTTGCCTTTGAGGAAGGCGAGAAAACGTTACCGATCGGACGAGCCAACACTTCTGAAGAAATGGCTGAAACCGTTCTATTCTTGGCTTCTCCCCAAGGTAGTGCTTTTCATGGGTCGGCCGTGGATGTCACTTGTGGACTACTCTCATGACGCAACTCAAATAACTCATATGAGTCCGCAAGATTTTGATATCACGGAGCAAGAACTTAGTATCGCAAAGACATTCAAACTCTTGGAGTCAGATGATGCAATCCCTAACTCGCTTCTGCATTTTCTCCCTCATCACACTTAGCACTGCAATGTCGCTATCCTGTAGCGCGCAAACGAATAAGCAATCAGCCCCCACCCATCAACCTGCAACTCTGACAGCCAATCAACCAACAGCCCTTAAGCCTAGAATGAACAAAGTCACCTTTGTAAGTCAAGGGGAAACTCTGGTTGGAAATCTCTATCTTCCGACTACTTACAAAGCGGGTGACAAGCTGACTGCTCTAATCGTGACGGGAGCCTGGATGACTATCAAAGAGCAAATGCCAGCGCTCTATGCCCAAAAACTAGCTGAACAAGGCTATGCTGCCTTAGCTTTTGACTTCCGCTCCTTTGGGGAGAGTGGCGGCAAGCTGCGAGACTTTGAATCTCCCACGGCTAAGATTGCCGATATCAAGAACGCTGTGACCTATTTACAAACTGTGGATGCCGTGGATGCAAATCGGATTGCTGGACTGGGTATTTGTGCGAGTGCAGGCTACATGACCACTGCGACCGCAGAAGATTCTCGCATCAAAGCCCTGGTTACGGTTGCACCGTGGATTCATGATCCTCAAATTGTAAACAAGGTCTATGGCGGAGAAGCCACAGTTCAAAAGCTGATTGCGAGAGGACGAAAGGCGGAAGCTGACTTTCAGAAAACTGGGAAAGCAGAGTACGTTCCAGCAACAAGCAAGACTGACAAAAACTCGCCGATGTTTGGCGAAATTGACTACTATCAAAATCCCAAGCGTGGAGCAATTCCCCAGTGGGACAATCGATTTGCCGTGGCATCTTGGGCAGAGTGGTTGACCTTTAATCCTATGCCCCAGGCAAAAAACATCAAAGTACCGACGCTGTTTGTTCACAGTGAAAAAGCTGCGATTCCTGATGGAGCGCGTCAGTTTTTTGCAGCAATCCCTGGTCAAAACAAGCAGATTGTTTGGTTGCCCGATCGCCAACAGTTTGATTTCTATGATCAACCTCAAACGGTGAATCAAGCGATCGCGCTCACCGTGAACAAGCTCAAAACATCTCTTTAGAGGACACGATGATCAGGCTCCCTCGCAGAAATGTCATTTGGTTTGGAAGTGCAGGGGCAACAAGCTTTTTGACGGCACTTCTAGCGAACCATATTCAGTCAAATGCCCAGCAAAGCTTACCTTCGAGTACCATGAATGACCAAGCTTTGATTGTCAATACAGTAAACGGAATTGCCATCTTTGCCGATTTACGAGATTGGAATCGATGTCGTCAAAACTTCGTTAATGAAGTTGAATTTGACTATACAGCAATGACAGGTGGCAAGCCAACGGTAATCTCAGCAGACAAGCAAATACAGCAGTGGTCGGAGTTTTTCAAGAACACATTTAAGAACACACAGCACATCATTGGTAGTCATGTGGTGACGGTCAAGGGAAATACAGCAACCTGCGTCTCAAACTTCCAAGCGCATCATACCGATTTGGACAGCAAAGAAGGTACTTGGATGCTGAACGGTGTCTACAATTATGCGCTTGTGCGGGCGGGAAACGAGTGGAAAGTCAACAAAATGAAAATGTCGGTTGCTTCGCAGTTGCGCTAAACGCATGGGAAACCGGAAATCGTCCTGCTTAATTTCCATGAACATTGCATCAAAGGAGGAGTTAGAAAATGGTAAAAAAAGCACGGGTCGATCGACGGTTAATTCTTCAAAGTAGCATCGGATTACTTAGCTTGGGAACCACGATTGGTTGTGCCAATACGGGTAGAAATACGACCGCCCAGGCAAACCCTACTCGACCCGCAAGGAGAACAAATGCTGAAGCTGTGGAAGCTTACTTTGTAGCGCTTGAGACCGCAAAGTTTGAAGTACTCCGAGAGATCTTTGCGAAGGATGCAAGGCAGATTATGCCCTACTCCTTTGGAGAATTCCCTAGAAGTTTTGATGGGCGAGAAGGAATCTACAAGCAGTACAGTTCTCTTCCCAAAACCTTTAGCAAGATGTCTTTCCCTCGAACGATTTTCCCTACTGAAAATCGCGATGTGATCTTTGTTCAGTTCAAAGGCGATATTGAGATTAGAGCAGGTGGACGCTATCAGAATGACTACATTGGAATTTTTAAGTTTGAGAATGGACTAATCAAAGAGTACACCGAATACTTCAATCCCATCCTAGTTTCTAAGGCGTTTAACGTCCCAATCAAGTAACCCACGATCGATGGACTAGCATACAGTTTTCTAGATTCCATTGGACTGGTTTGAGAAGGCTTGATCGTGGCTAACAACCTTAAACCAGCACTCTAAAGAACAGGGTAACAAAGGACATTCAAGAATGAGTAATCTACTTCCTGAAACACTTCTATTCAAGATTCATCGTTCAAACGGTGAAGTTTCAAGTTTCACTGCGAGTGGAGTACCTGCGGTACAAAATATCTTAGAACAAATTCAACGCGGTAAGGTATTTACTCAACCCAGCTTAGTTTTGGCAGATGTGAGTGTGTTAGTGGTCTATCCTGGTGCAGAAATCGTGCGGATCGATTTACAGATCGATGTTGATTCTGAAACCTTTAAATCAACAATAAGAATCAGGTGGCATTTTGGGGAGTAGACGCTTCTCTCAATGCGGGCATCTTTGTCGGCGATGGCAATTCACTCCGCACGATCGCACAGACATCCGACGAGTTCAGTTTCTTGGGAGTGGGGCCCTCAATTAACGATGACGGAACAGTTGCTTTTTTAGGCGGACTCGACAGCGGTGACGCGGGCTATTTTACGGGTGACGGCACGACGACCACGCTGATTGCAGATAGTTCAGGACAATTCAACTTTCAACGCATTCCGACCCTCGACAATTTGTTTGGGGAGCCTGTGATCAACGATCGTGGCACAGTTGGATTCCGGGCGGATCTAGACAATGGAGACAAAGAGATTTTTTCTAGTAAGAAAGGCAAAATTCAGATCATCACAGATGCAAACCCTGAATTCACAACCTTTGGAATTACGCCAGACATTAACGCTAAAGGAACAATTGTCTTTTCCGCAGGCACCGCTCTAGTTCCAGGAACAATCGAGGTAGACGGGCAAACAGTTCCGATCGCGGAGTTGTTTCAAAACGCAGGCATCTTCACGAATCATCGGGGCAGTTTGAATACGATCGCAGGTTCAACCGATGGATTAACTTTGTTTGGGAGTTCTCCTGCCATTAACGATCGAGGAACGGCTGCCTTTATTGCAGTTAAAGCGACTGGAGAAGTTGAGGTATTAACTGGAAAGGGCAATGACCTAACAACGATCGCGGATAGTCTTGGTGACTTTAGCTCATTCCGAGGCGTTGATATCAACAATCAAGGAACCATTGCTTATCTTGCCGATTTTGATGCGGGCGGCAGTGGTCTTTTCGTGGGACAGCAGGAAATTATTACCACGGGAGATGAGTTACTGGGTTCAACAGTGACAGAATTGAACTTCTTAAATAAAGGTCTGAATCAGGACTCCGTGGCATTCTGGGCAAAATTAGCAGATGGTCGCTCTGGAGTTTTTCGCGCTGATCAAGACAAACCATCTAAATCACCGTTTAGCCTTCATTCTCTCTATAACGAGATTGGACACTACACAACGACGATCAGCGCAAAGCGCTCCGATGGAACTGTAGCCGATGGAGACCCCGCCGACATTTACTTCCCCCAATTGCCTAGCTCCTATTGCTCGACCGAGTTTCCCATAGCCCTTTTGCTACAAGGTGCGCTAGTCGATAAAGCAGATTACTCTAATTTTGCTGAACAAGTCGCAAGTTACGGCTTTGTGGTGGTGGTTCCCAACAATGAGCAAATGCTGTTTCGTCCCGATGGTTCATCTGCTACGGGTCTATTTCCTGAGCAAGGGCAAGTGAATGATGTTTTAGATCAAATGAAAGTGGAAGACCAGGATAACTCGTCGCCGCTCTTTAAGATTGTAGACACAACCAAGTTGGGATTGCTAGGGCACTCGTTTGGAGGAGCCGTGGGAATTGGGGCAACCCAGGAAGAGATTCGCATCCCTGGACTGAATGCAGAAAACTACACGGTTCCTCCAGAGTTGAAGGCAGGCATCTTTTATGGAACTAGCTTTGGAAATCCGCAAACTGGAGAATTTGTGCCTATTAACAATGAAGTTGCGCTCGGACTGATTCGAGGCGATTTGGATAGCGTGTCTTTACCAAATCGGAGTCAATCCACCTATGATCAGATTCTCAATCCGCCCAAAGTTTTAATTACAGTCAAGGGTGCGAATCACTACGGCATCACGAATGAAGACAACCCTGTTCGTGATCCAAGTAGACCGACTTTAGATCAAGCAGCGGCGACGAGTGCGATCGCACAATCCAGCGGATTATTTTTGAGAGCAAACTTACTAAACGATCGCAGAGCATTTGATGCTGTCTTCAACACCAGTACTCCTTTTGATTCAAATGTAAGTATCATTAGTCAGACACGTCCCATGTTGTAAATGAGGTAGCTAAGAAACTATCATGAACTCAATACCTGTGATGAACTAAGGAAGTCTTGAATCGTCCTGCGATTTTTAGGAACAATCAACTCCTTTTACGTCTCTTCTTATCCAATTATTCTGTAGAGGTTTCTCAAGGCAAGTTCTAACATCCCCTGTTCCAGAGATCGCCACGCTAGATGAGGGCTGGGAATTTAAGTTTGATGACTATACGATCGACCATCAAGGTGGCGCAACGATCGATTTGTCGGTCAGCTACGATTACAAAGAGGGTATTGGTGTGACAAATCCCCTTGAATACCCTGAGTTTACGCAGATCTACAACTACATCGACAACTTTCTCAAAACCTATCCCAACGAGACAGACTTCTGGGAAATCCTCAACAAAAACTTGGTTTCAGACCTACTGACAAAACTGATTCCGACTACATTCGGCTTCGACTATCAACTAGCTGACGTATTAGATCGCTCACTATTGAAATCGATGTTCTGCCGGGTTCTTCAAACATTCCAATCTTGCGATCGAGCATTGTAACAGGCTTGCCTAATACTGAATTGTCTAGGGCGAAACTGCTAGCCCAAGGTAGACAGATCAACTATCAAGACGCAAGCGGCAATCTGGACGTTGCGATGCTTCAAATGAAGCTCAACTCGATCGTATTCAGAAGCTGATATAAGCGATCGCATCTCACGTTAGGGAGTAGGAGGTGGAGCTTCAGCAGGCGCAGGTTCGGGAGGGGGTGCAGCTTCTGGTGCAGGCTCCGGTGCAGGTTCAGCAGGTGGAGGAGCCTCCGGAACTGGCGCAGGTTCGGGAGGGGGTGCAGCAGGTTCTGGTGTAGGCTCAGGCGCAACAGGTTCGGGCGTAGGGGCTGCGGGTTCTGGTGTAGGTTCAGGGTCTGGTGTGCTCGGAGTTGGAGCAGGTGCAGCAGGAGTTGGTGGCGCATTTTGAGGCGGTTGGCTCGGCTCTGTTGCAGAAGCAGGCGGTTTCTGTTGCTGAACTTCGCGTTGAATGCGCTCTTGTTCTAAGCGTTCTTGTGCTGCGCGTTCTGCTTCTCGTGTTGCGCGATCGCTTTCTTCTTGGCGACGACGATCGGCATTTTGACGCTGGAAATCTGAGCCTTCTTGCTCGGAGGTAACTCGAATTCGCTGACCTTGAAAACCACTTTCTGAAGCTTCGTATCTGCGGCGACGGATTGCTTCTTCAGCTTTGCGATCGATCTCTCTGTCTCCGCTCGATGTTCTCAGCCGAATGTTAGTCACATTGCCGTCTTTATCGACATCAAAATCAAACCGAGCAGACCCTTCTGCACCCAGATATTGGTCTAAGTTACAGTTATCTTTGCATTTTGGCCGATTGCGACGCGATCGAGCTGGCGGATCAAAGTCTTCACGCGGTGGAGCTTCGCGAACAGCAACGGGTTGAGGCGATGGGCTAGGTTTGCCTTGTTGTCCAGAGCCTGTACTGTTTCCGGTTCCGTTCCCGTTGCCATTCCCTACACCATTTCCAGCGCCACGATTTCCGATCCCGTTACCATTACCATTACCAGAGCCGTTTCCAGTTCCATTTCCGGTTCCTGTGCTAGTTCCGCTAGGATTGTTGTTAGCTTGGGTAGTCTGGCCGTTGGGTGAGTTGTTTTGTTCTGGTTGCGAGTTCGCCTGTGCAGTTGGCGTTGCGGTTGGACTTGCAGAGGGACTCGGTGACGGGGTTGGGTTAGGAAATGGATTCGGTGACGGAGTTGGACTGGGTGATGGGCTAGGCGTGGGAGTCGGACTTGGAGAAGGACTGGGAGTAGGGTCTGGCAGGGGAATCTGTTCGGCAATTTCCGGTTCAGGAATCGGCGATGGCACAACATCAGGTTCAGGGATCGCTTGTGCAACCTCAACAGAATCAGGAGGTGGAGAACTTGGATTCGGATTAAACAGTGAGAACTGTTCACTGCCCCCCCCGCTTCCGCCTGCTTCTGCATCTGTGGAGGCGCTATCGGGTGGAGGTTCGTCCGGTTGAGTGTCAGCGATGATTTCAATTTCTTCTTCTGCGACCGCCGTCTCTTGGGCTGGTTTCCAAAGGAGTACTAGCAACGGGATCAAGAGCAGATGCAGGACGATCGCACTTGTGAAACTGAAGGGCAAAAACCGTTTTAGACCCGCAGCTTCTTTTTTCCGTTGCTCAATCACTTCTGGAACAAAACTCATGATTTGTTGATAATTAGTTGCATCGGATGATCTTTCCTATCTTACGCTAATGATGGATCGATCACCTGTCAAGGGTAGCTAAAACCGAGGTTATGTTACGACGAATTGCAACGATTCTATTCTATGAGCGTTGAGAAACACTTGACAATAAGTCGCATTAGTCTTATGCTGCTGGTTAGTCTTTTTGTCGTCTCAGTGCAAAAGATCTAAAAGATCTATATGTTCAAAATTTTTGCAAGACTCTAAAAGCAAGTTGGGATAGTGGAAATGAGTAGCGCGATCGAACTTCTTAAGGCAGGCGGGATTGTCATGATCTCACTGCTGCTGTTTTCTATCACAGCAATTGGTCTAGTAACTCTGCTATAGTGACCCACTCCCACTCCAATATCTACGACTGTTGCCCCATCCGGAATCCATCGATCGAGGTATCGTTTAGTCATTGCAAACTCAACTGGACTGTACTGGTGGAGCCGAACAGACTCGTACTCAAAAATACTCTGGTTTCGGCAATGCATCCGTGAAAACAAAGCCGACTTTCGCCGATTAAAACGCCTTCCTATTGAGCGAAGGCAGACTTCGTTTTGGTCGGAACGGTTTGAACCGTCGGCCAAAATTACAGGTTATTTAATCCTCGATTCTAACAATCAATGGTTCGGACAAAATTAGGCCGTGAAGCAAGAGATTTCTGCCGAGAACCCTACCCAAACAGTCCGCCAAAAAACTCCACGGCTTCTTTGAGTGAAGCAATAAATACGTCGATTTCTTCGCGAGTGTTGTAGAAGTAAAGGCTGGCTCGTGCGGTCGATTGGGCTTTGAGATGGCGATGAAGCGGCTGGGTGCAGTGATGTCCCGCTCTGATGGCGACCCCTGCCTGATCCAAAATGGTAGACAAATCATGAGGATGCACATCTCTAGCGGTGAAGGCGGCTAATGCGGCTCGTCCACTGCCGTCTGCGTTGGGCTGAGGGCCACCAGCATTATTGTGTCAGAATTGTGTCAGAGTTTTTCTCGCGTGATCATCAATCTTGAGAGCGATCGTCTCCTCATCGTTTTGTCTAATGAACCCTCAAAAACAAGCGACAATAGAAGCCATAACGGTCACGGAGTCAAGTCATGAGTCAAGCCGTCCCAGAAAAAATCCGGTGGACAACTTCCGATCTCGATCTGCTTTCTAACGACGAGTGGAAACGCTATGAAATTATTGATGGAGAACTGTTTGTGACCAGAGCGCCACACCTGAGACACCAGGCTGTTATTCGTAATATTGCTGCCATTTTGCAAGCCTGGTCACAACCCAGTAAATTAGGCGAGGCTTTCCCGACTCCTGGAATCATTTTTAGCGAAGCGGATAACGTCATCCCCGATGTCATCTGGATTAGCACCGATCGACTCACTCAACTGATTGACGAAGCTGGCCATCTCACAGGTGCGCCAGAACTGATTGTCGAAGTTCTCTCTCCAGGCAAGACAAACGAACGGCGCGATCGAGAAGCCAAACTCAAACTTTACTCTGCTCAAGGGGTGCAGGAATATTGGATCGTCAACTATCTGCTGAGACAGGCCGAAGTGTATCGTCGAGAAAATTTTGTTCTCAAACTAACGGCTACATTGCTTGCTCAAGATACGATCGTTTCTCCCCTTTTACCAGGGTTTGAGTGCATCGTAGAAACCTTTTTTGAATGACTCACAAAGCTCCAAAAAAATCTTCAAAAAAATAACGCCAATGACCTGTTTTCTGTCATCAAGCGTTACTGAATTTCTAAATTAACGTCAGTCTCCAAGGAAGGCGCACCTGCGGGAAGGGCGAAAGAA